>JBKHIW010000347.1:0-2862 GCA_046538465.1 Desulfobacteraceae bacterium
GAGATACGCCCGGACTCCCTGCTTCCCACCAAGTCCGCATTGCTGGGACTTGTGGCTGGCGCTCTGGGGATCAGAAGAGACCATGAGGAAACACACCGACGCATGGCGGAATCTTACGGAACGGCCGTCCGCCAGGACGCCGCGGGCATTCCTTTCCGGGACTATCATACGGTCCAGACAGCCTCGACCAGGAAAGGGCGGGCCTACCGCTGCCGGCGGGACATGTTGGGCGGTATGCTCGGCCCCGGCGAAAGTCTAAACACTATAATCACATACAGGGATTACTTGGCCGATGCCGGGTTCTCGGTCTGCCTGTGGTCCAAGGTGGGTGAGCCGCCCTATAGCCTCTCTGAGATGGCCGAAGCCCTGAGGCAGCCGGTCTTTGTGCCCTATCTCGGCAGAAAGTCGTGCCCACCCGGGTTGCCGTTGGCCCCTCTCGTAGTGGAGGCCGATAACCTGGCAGCCGCATTTGCAGCATTCCCGGTGGACGGTAAGGTCGCCGCAGGTCTCTCAATGAAATCAGAGGCTTCAGTAGAGCTCTTCTGGGACAGCGGGATCGATTCCGGGGCTCGGCAGGCGCGCATTGAATACCCCAGAGACATGCCTATCAGCCGCAGCAGGTGGCAATTCGCGCCCCGTGACATGTCTGTTGGTGCTGTTGAGGCATCGAAGCACAGGGAGTGGGAATGATGTACATGAGCAGATTGAGCCTGAGCGGTCCCGAGGCTAAAAGGGTCCTGGCCGGCGGAGTTTACAGGCACCACCAGGCCTTGTGGGCGCTCTTTTCGGACTCCCCTGAGAGGGATCGGGATTTCGTCTACAGGCGGATGGAAGATGAGCCAGGCCTGACATTTCTTGTGGTCTCCACCCGCCCGCCTTCGGACAGGTTCGGCGTATGGTCCATTGAAACCAAAGAGTATGCCCCCCAGGTGGCAGCAGGTGATCGGATGAGATTCTCCCTGCGTGCCAACCCAGTACGCACCGGGCGGAACTCCCTCGGCAAACAGGCCCGTTTCGATGTGGTAATGGACAGAAAGAAGGCCTTAAGAGACCGAGGGATAGCCCCGGATGCCATGCCATCCCAGGCGGCTATAGCCCAGGAAGCCGGATCTACGTGGCTTATGGCGCGACAAGAAGGCCTGGGGCTGGACGTGGAGCAGAAAGGGCTGCGAGCCGACGGATACCGTATCTTGGAGATGCCACGGGGTGGGGGCAAGGGGAAGGTCCGAATAGCCACTCTGGACTTCGAGGGCTTCTGCCGGGTTTTGGATCCCGAGCTACTAAAAAATGCACTGTTCAAAGGAATTGGACCGGCCAAGGCCTTCGGCTGCGGCCTGCTCCTGGTCAAGAGAGGATGACATGCTGCCGCCCTTATCGCCATTACAGGTCAAGGAGCGCCTGTCATTGCTTTTCTTAGAAAAGGGGCAGCTGGACGTGCAGGATGGTGCTTTCGTCCTGGTCGATGTCAACGGCGTTCGCACCCACATTCCGGTCGGAGGAGTCGCCTGCCTGATGCTGGAACCCGGTTCGAGGGTCTCCCATGCAGCTGTGACCCTTGCTTCGCGTGCAGGTACACTCTTGGTTTGGGTCGGCGAGGCGGCGGTACGTCTTTACTCGGCCGGGCAGCCCGGAGGAGCACGCTCTGATAAGCTTCTCTACCAGGCCTCTCTGGCCCTTGATCCCAAGGCTAGGTTGAATGTGGTGCGCAAAATGTTCGCTCTGCGCTTCGGTGAGGAACCTCCAGCAAGGCGAAGCATAGAGCAGCTCCGTGGACTAGAAGGCGCCCGGGTCAAAAAGACCTACGAGTTAATGGCCGCCAAGTACCGCATCAAGTGGTTCGGCAGGCGCTACGACCCCAGTTTATGGGGCAGTGGGGACATCGCCAACAAGTGTCTATCCTCGGCAACGGCCTGCCTATACGGTGTTACGGAGGCTGCGATCCTAGCCGCGGGCTACGCCCCAGCCATCGGGTTCCTCCATACAGGCAAGCCACGGTCATTCGTCTATGACATTGCTGACATATTCAAATTCGAAACCGTGGTCCCGGTGGCGTTCACCGTAGCGGCCAGAAGCCCCTCCGACCCGGAAGGAGAGGTGCGCAGGGGGTGCCGGGACATGTTCAGAAAGACCCGCTTGCTAAAGAGGATTATCCCGGCCATCGAGGATATTCTTGCGGCCGGGGGGCTTTCGATCCCGAAGGCACCGGACGATTCGGTGAAACCAGCATTTGAAGACCCTGAGGGTATGGGAGATGATGGTCATCGTGGTTGAAAACGCTCCACCCCGGCTACGGGGGAGGCTTGCAGTCTGGCTTCTCGAGATCCGGGCCGGGGTGTACGTCGGGGATTACTCGGTAAAGGTGCGGGAGATGATCTGGGAACACGTGCTCGAGGGGCTGGCCGAAGGGAATGCGGTCATGGCCTGGACAGCCGCAACCGAAAGCGGGTTTGATTTCCTAACCGCTGGTGTTAACCGCCGTATACCCCGTGAAATGGACGGTGTGAAGCTGGTTTCATTTCTGCCCCTTTCCAAAGAGGAAGACGAGGAATGAGGGTTCCGACAGTGCAAATAATCGGTAGAATCTCAACCATCAAACAAAGCCAGTAAAATCATACTCTTACAGGAAGTGTGTTCCCCGCGTGCGCGGGGATGAACCGGAGGCGTTAAATGGCTAGCAAAAAGCGGGTGAGTGTTCCCCGCGTGCGCGGGGATGAACCGACGGGATCATCGAAACCATCAAGTCGCTGGGGGTGTTCCCCGCGTGCGCGGGGATGAACCGATTTCGGCAATGTCAACACCAACACTGTAGCGGTGTTCCCCGCGTGCGCGGGGATGAACCGGAGCACATTGAGGCGGACCGGA
>JBKHIW010000348.1:0-2854 GCA_046538465.1 Desulfobacteraceae bacterium
AGGTACACTTACCGTTACTGGGAGATGATCGAGGAAGAAGGAAGGGCTGGGAGCGTCAGCTTTGTGGTGGAAGATACAATACACCCCCTCGGCGTATTTGAAGGATCCAAAAAGCTGGCGCAAGAGGCGGGCCTCGAGGTGCTCACCGAAGACATTCTCCCGGCTGACACCAGGGATTTCACCCCGGTATTGACTAAATTGAAAGAGGCTGATGCGGACATAGTCTATGTCTCTTCAAATATCCCTTTTGCTGTCAACTTCATGAAGCAGGCAAGGGAAATGAAGCTCAACCCCAGAGAGTACCATTGCATCCATCACAGCGGCGTCTTCAAGGATCCCCTAGGAGGTACCGCCGAGCAAGTTGTCGGACAGTCTTACTGGGTTGAGGGGATGGAGCTCGGAGACACCGAGCTGATCACTAATGTGCTAGAGAATGCAAATATCAGCGAGCCTATGTATCCCTGGGCTCCTGCTTATGTAGCCGCATTCGAGATCGTCCAGGCAGCATTAGAAGAGGCAGGAACCCCTGACAAGAAAACGGTAATGGAAACTTTGAAAGGGCTGGAAATAAAGACAGTATTGGGCAAAGCTTACTTCCACGAGACCGGTTACGGGTCAATAAACACATATCCATCCCAGATCCAGGATGGCGAGTACAAGATAATCTACCCGCCCGATGTGGCGACCGGCGAACACATCTATCCGAGGGAGCCCTGGAAATAGTTGGAAAAAGGAGTTAGCGGGTGAGTTCAGAGTTTCACCAGCTTCTGGTGGGCGGAATACTTCTGGGAGGTATATATGGGCTGGCCGCTTTCGGGCTTTCCATTACCTTCGGAGTGCTGCGGGTGCTGAACCTGGCGCACGGGGAATTCTTGATGTTGGGTTCACTACTGAGCTACGGACTTTTCGTCGGGTTCGGTATCAACCCTTTCGTCTCCGCCCTGGCGGTCATCCCCATCTTCATAGTCTTGGGCATCGGCTTCTACTTTCTTCTGCTCCGTCCCATCAGTGAAAAACCTCCTAATCAATTACTAGTTGCCTCCATTCTCATCACGTTGGGTGCGTCTCTGATAGTAGAGGATCTAACCGCTTATTTCTGGGATCGACCGGTCACGGGAATCGATTACTCCCTCCCTTCCTTCGAGTGGGCCGGGCTGGTCGTATCCTCAACCCGTCTCCTAATCCTCTTATTCATCATAATTCTGGCCTTAGCCCTTCAGATATATCTTCACCGGACCTATACCGGAAAGAGCATCCGCGGCATAACGCAGTCCAGGGAAGGGGCCAAAGTCGTGGGGATCCCCATCGTTTGGATGTCTGCTCTCACCTTCGGGCTAGGTGTCGCTCTTGCCGCTTCGGCAGGAGTCTTCTACGTAACCCTCTTTACGGTCACTCCGGTCATCGGTATTCCTTTGTCCGTCAAGTACATGTGCATAGTCGTACTTGGAGGACTGGGAAGCTTAGTCGGATCGGTTTTGGGAGGATTAATTCTGGGTGTTGGTGAGTCCCTGACGGCCTTTTATTTCGGCGGCGAATGGTCTCCCACGATCGCCTTTATTTTACTCCTGATAATCCTTGTCTTGAGGCCGGAGGGTCTGTTCGGAAAAAAGGAATGAGAAACGATCCACTCAAAAAGATCTTGGCGGGTGTGTCGGCAGTGGCTGTCCTTGTTTTAGTCCTATTGCCTCTTATTGGTCATCAATATGCCATGATTTGGATCTTTTTCCTCTCGGTATCATTGACTCTAGCCCTTAGCTACGACATCGTGGGCGGCTACCTCGGGTACATGAACCTAGGCCATTCCACTTCATTCGGGTTGGGGGCGTATGCCACCGCCATCTCTCTCAATCAAGGGCTAAACCTAGCCCCGGCTTTAATAGTGGCGGCCGCTGTAGCCGCTTTGTTCGCCGCGGCGGTGGGTTACCCGCTCTTTCGTCTGCGGGGGGCCTACTTCGCACTCGCCACTTTCGGATTGATAAGCCTCGTGGAGGTTGTCACAAATAATTTGAGAGATCTGACCGGAGGCTCGGGGGGGATCTCCACGCCGCCCGGGGATCACACCATCTCTTCGTACTATATGGCCTTGGCCGTAACCATCGGTACTATGCTCATCAGCTACCGGGTGGCCCGCTCCCGTTTTGGGCTTGCCCTTTTCAGCATTCGGGAGCACGAGGAGGTGGCACGTGCCTTCGGAGTGCCCACCGCACGGTATAAGTGGCTGGCCCTGATTATCAGTTCTGTTCCCGCCGGTTTGATCGGGGGCGTCTATGTGTGGAACATCGGTTACATAAGTCCTCCGTCTGTCTTTGGGTTGGAGATTGCCCTCGCTCCCATAGTTATGGCGCTCCTCGGCGGGACGGGGATCATGGTAGGGCCTTTTATCGGCGCGGTTTTCATTACCTTTGTGCAAGAAATGATCTGGACCGAGGTCCCTTATTTCCATTTGACCATGTACGGGACCGTGCTGGTCCTGCTGGGCTTGTTCATGCCGGGCGGACTCGTCCGCACCCGCTGGATTCGGCCTCTCATGGAAAGGCTGGGGCTGGGAGAAGAAATCAGCTACCTCGCTGAACCCTCCCCTGCCACGCGGAAGGACCAAGATGCACCCGCTTGAATGCAGAAAAATTTACAAGCAGTTCGGCGGACTCGAAGCCCTCAGCGACGTAAACATTTCTGTCCGCCGGGGAGAGATCCTCGGAGTGATAGGTCCGAATGGGGCCGGGAAGACGACCCTTTTTAACATCATTTCAGGGACCATTGCGCCCAGCCGAGGCTCAGTCCATTTCAAGGGGAGCAATGTCACTGGTTTGGGAGTCGCAACCGTCTGCAAGATGGGCATCGCCCGCACCTACCA
>JBKHIW010000349.1:0-2843 GCA_046538465.1 Desulfobacteraceae bacterium
TTGTTTGCGTCAACTGTCATTCTTCCTCCGGCCGATGCGCCGCCCACTGGGCGGCGGTGATCCCCCCCTCTCGATAAAAGAGAAGGGGCTTCTGGAAGGCAAGGACATTTTGCACTATTCCGCCCAAAGATTGAAGGAGAGATTGTTTTTTCAGTCAAGATCCACCGCAGTCTTGCACCGGTTGCACCTCTCAGCGCCCCGGAAGAGCTTGTTGCCGCATGTCGGGCAGACATACCGGGCCTCCTCGTCCTCCATCCATTTCCGGGTGCCCACTTCGCGCCGGTACGGGACAGCGCGCAGGATGACCTTTTTACCGATGGTCATGGGAAACTCTTCGATGTGGACGCAGGGGAATTCATCGCACTGATGGCAGCCCTCATAGCCCCTTTCTTTGACGCAGGCCCGGATGTCGCACTGGAAGCAGTGCATGAACGGGTTCTCCGACAGGCAGCCGTCGCATTTGATGTCGTCTGCGGTAAGGTTTTCGGCCCCGGGCAGAGCGCCCTTCCCGGGGACATTTCCCTTATACAGGTTAACCAGCGCCTGTTTGAGCTTTTCGCTGTTGTCACGGCCGGCGATGTGGATGGCGCAAACTCCGCAGTAGAGCCCGCAAGGGGCCGCAAAATCAGGATTTATCTGCATTCTTTTCCCCTCCTTGTGGTCCCGGCCCGGATGCTGCCATACAGCCCCGCCGGGAGTTGGTTGATGAATGAAGCCCGGTTTACTCGACCGGGTGCCGATGGAATGATTCTAACCCCTGTTGATAATGACCGGAGAGAGACATCATTGTGACTGCCCGGGGCCGGATTTTTTCTCCCAACAGAGAAAAAATTTTCTCTCTTCCCGGTCACAACCGCATGGTTTCGGAGTCTAACTATGAAGGGGCCCCTAAACCATCCCGACGTCCCCTCGGGTCCCGGGAATGTGGACTGGGGGATCCAAAGGCGATACACTGGAAATCTCGAATCAATGGAAGGCTGACATGAACGATGTAAGCACGAGGTCCATAGAGGAATTGGTGACCGAGGCGGTGGACGGATCCCGTACGGCCCTGGAGGAGATAGTACTACGCATACAGGAGAGTATATACCACTTGGCCCTGCGTATGCTGTCCCACCCGGAGGACGCTCGGGATGCAACCCAGGAGATATTGATCAAGGTCATTACGAATCTCCAAGGCTTCCGGTGCGAGGGGCCTTTTGCTGCATGGGTCTTCCGCATAGCTGCCAACCACCTGAAGACATTTCGTAAAAGCCGGATGGAGCGGTTTGGGCTCGACTGGGACAGGGCCTGTGAACTGGTGGACCAGGCAGAGGCCAGGGGCTGGCTCTCCGACCCGCCGGCGGCACCCGACAAGGTCCTGGAGATCGAGACGCGGCTTCGATGTACCCAGGCCCTGCTAACAGCAATGGATCGGCCCCACCGCCTGGCTTTCATCCTCGGCGTGGTCATGGATATCTCCAGCCGGGACGGTGCGTATATCCTGGAGATCAGCCCGGCCGCCTTCCGAAAGCGCATGTCCCGTGCGCGCTCCAAGTTAAAGGAGTTTTTGGCCGGCAACTGCGGGCTGTTCGACCCATCCAACCGCTGCTCCTGCCCGGGGGTCCTGGCCAATCATCTGCAGAATCAGTGGGTGTCGCCGGACAATCCGATATTCATGAAAAACGGCCTCCAAACGCAGTCCAATGAGGAGCTCGCCGAGTGCCTCAGGGAGCTCGACGAACTCAGCCGCATATCGACCTTGTTCAAGGCCTACCCCGAAAGCCCGTTTCCTCCGGATATTTCCGATGAAATCAAGAAGATCATAGATCAGGATACCTTCCGCGTTCTGGCCGAGCAGTCCATCCACTAACCGCCGCAAACTGGTTTTCGCCCACAGCCCAGTGTGGGATCCTGACTCTATTCGGTGGGTCTTTGTAAGGGGCTGGTTTCGGATTGAGCCTTTAGCGAATAAGGCTAGTGTGCGGTGAAACTGCTCACCCAATCAGGCTGAGGGGGTCTTTTGTCCTCTTTTCCCATCTCCTGCCACTTCTCGTCCGTAAGCCGGTCCCTCATGGGATGCTTGAACTCATAGTATGAGAAGACAGCCCCGCGGCATAGCCTGCGTCCATGGGAATCGTCTACTATCACATAGATGTTGAAAGGCTGTCCCACGGCCTCCTCGAGTACCTTGCCGCTGGTGGGGGCCGTATGGACATCGGCGACCAGGTCCATTTTTTCGTCGGTCCCGGAGGTTATCTTTTTCATTATTTCAATGGGAAATCTTTTCAAGGAAGCAAGTTTCTTCCCGATATTCAAGATCAGATCGTATTCATCACTGCTGAGGAGTTGCCCATTCAGCTCTTTTTGAGAAATCGACTCCAGCACTGCTAGAAGACCCTCAAATTCCTTTATGTTATCTGCTATCTCCCCGGGGGCTATTTGCAATGCAAGAAGCATGTTTCTCAGATCCTTCATCGTTTGCGCTATGCGCTTATACACTTGGGGATAGGGCTCTACATATCCCAAGGTGCGCTCCGGCTGCGGGGGTATAGCCGTCGCCACGATCGGATAACTCTGCTTCGCATACAAGATGGTGTCGTGTCTCAACTCCGTCCAGGATCCGAGTACGGTCTGGAGCTCTTTGTCCAGCCACGCAACAGTTTGCATAAATCGCGGTGTCTTTTCCGCCTTTCTCTCCTCCAGCAGCGGGAGAAGTGAGTAAAGCCACCGCCAGTAGAGATTCCGGCTCCAGTCGGCCTCGGATCTGGATGAAAATTCTTCCCTCAGTCTGCTTATTTGCGAATCATAGTAAGTGTAATCCGTGTCCCCGGCTTCCCGCAGTATGTCAAGTGCGCGTTCCG
>JBKHIW010000350.1:0-2836 GCA_046538465.1 Desulfobacteraceae bacterium
GCAGGTGGATCACGCCTTTGTGAGCGGAATGTTACACGACATAGGCAAGCTGATCCTTGCTTCGCAGTGCCCGGACGAGTATCAGGAGATTCTTCAGGTGGTCGAATCCTCGCAGGACCCACGTCTTTGGAATGTCGAGGAAAAACACCTGGGGACCGGACACGCAGAGGTGGGAGCCTATCTACTGGGTTTATGGGGGTTTCCTGATTCGGTTATAGAGGCGGTGGCCTTTCACCACAACCCTTCGGCGTATACGGACAGCGTTTTAGGTCCTGTGGCGGTCGTCCACGCGGCTGATATGCTCTTTCGGATTTCAGGAGAAATAAGCAGTGAAGACCACCTGCCGGAAGGGCTTGATATACCTTTCTTGAAAAGAATAGGCTTGGACGGGAGGCTTTCCGCCTGGATGGAAGCGTGTGCGGCTGTTATTCAAGGGGAGGCTGTTGATGGATGAGCGGGTGCTTTTTGTGGACGATGAAAAGAATGTCTTGGAAGGGATTCAGCGCCAGTTGAGAAAGGAATTCCAGGTCAGCGTGGCCCAGGGCCCTGAAGAAGGCCTGGAGGCGGTAAGAGACAAGGGACCCTTTGCGGTAATTGTTTCGGATCTTCGTATGCCCGGCATGGACGGCGTTCGGTTTCTAAGCCGCGTGCTGGAGATGGCCCCGGATAGCGTGCGGATGGTCCTCACCGGATATGCGGATCTTCCAAGCGCAATCCAGGCGGTCAACGAGGGCCATGTCTTTAGATTTCTTACCAAGCCGTGCGACCAAGAAACCTTGAGCCGCGTGCTTCGACTCGGGATCCAACAGTACCGACTGGTCACTGCTGAGAAGGAGCTCCTGCAAAAAACCTTGCAGGGAAGCATTCGAATGCTGATCGACGTCCTGTCCCTGGTGAACCCCGAGGCGTTCGGCCGGGCCTCACGGATCAAGCGGTATGCTAGAGACGTAGCGCTTCATCTCGGTCTCCCCGACGTCTGGCGGGTGGAAACCGCCGCCATGCTCTCCCAGATAGGGTGTGTGGTCCTATCAGAGGAGGTTATGCGGAAGATCTCCAAAGGGCTGACTCTTAGCGAGGAAGAGAGGCAGGCCTTTGACATGCACCCGGGCATCGGCGCGGAGCTCATCTCCAAGATCCCTCGAATGCAAAAGGTCGCCGAGATCGTAGCATTGCAGGAAAACGGCTTTGACGGGGAAGGGATCCCTGCACAAGACCCCAGGAGCGGAGAGGATATCCCTATCGGGGCGAGCATTCTCAAGGTCGTCTTGGATTTCGATCTCCTGGAGGGGAGAGGCGTATCCCGCGCAAAGGCCTTGGCTGCTCTCAGGAAGCGCAGCAGGCCTTATGATCCCGGAGTCCTGAGCGCCATGGAAGCGGTCCTGGGCATGGAGGCGAAATATCAGAGGTTGGACCTGATGATCCGTGAGCTCAGAGCGGGGATGGTCCTTGACCAGGAGGTAAAGAGCAAGGAAGGAAGGCTGTTGATCGGGCGGGGACAGGAGCTCAGCCGAATCCTCCTCAGCCGTTTGAACGCCTTTTCCAGCTCCCAACCTGTAAAAGAGCCTATTCGTGTCTTGGTCCCGGTTGCCTCCTCCACCCAAGAAGCGGTTCGCCCCGAGGGATAAGGATCGCCGCGTGGATTCTCATAGAGTCAAAATCTCTACAGCCGCCCTATACGCCGCGGCGCGATCCTCCTTCCAGGGCCTCTCGAACCTTGAGAGCCATCTCGCTCATGGAAAAAGGCTTCTCTAGGAAGTTTATGTCTTCTTCCAGCTGTCCTTGATTAGAGATTATGCTCGCGGGGTAACCCGACATAAAGAGGACCTTCAAATCAGGGTGTCGGGCTCGCAGTCTCTGCGCAAAATCCTTCCCGTTCATTTCCGGCATGACCACATCGGTCATGAGAAGGTCTATCCTGGCAGAGTTCCCCTCAGCCAGCTCAATTGCCTCCCCCGGTGTGGATCCTGTGAGCACGGTATACCCCAGCTTTTCCAGCATTTTCTGGCTGAGCTCCAGCACTGAAGCCTCGTCCTCTACGATCAAAACGGTTTCACCCTGGCCCAAAGGCAGTTGTTCCTTGTCTCTGGGGCGGACCTGTCCGGCGTTTCCCGTATTACGAGGCAGGTAGATCTTGAAAGTTGTTCCGCGTCCGGGTTCACTATACACATTAATGAAGCCACTGTTTTGCTTGACGATTCCATAGACTGTGGAAAGCCCCAAGCCTGTTCCCTCGTTTAAATCCTTGGTGGTGAAGAAGGGCTCGAACACCCGGTCCCTGGTCTCCCTGTCCATGCCGCAGCCGTTGTCACTGACAGCCAGCAAGACATATTCTCCGGGGCTGAAATCCGGGTGGGCGGCACAATAAGGCTTGTCGAGGGTCACCGGGTGTGTTTCGATGGTGATTTTTCCCCCTCCTTCTAGGGCGTCTCGGGCGTTGACACACAAGTTGGCCAGAATTTGGTCGACCTGCGATGGATCCATCTTAACCGGCCACAGCTCTTTTCCCGGCAGCCATACCAGCTCGAGGTCCTCGCCGATAAGGCGTTGCAGCATCTTGAGCATCCCGTCTATTGTCTCGTTGAGATCGAGCACCTGGGGCGAAAAGGCCTGTTTCCGAGCAAAGGCAAGTAGTTGGCGGGTTATTTGAGTGGAGCGCTCGGCTGCAGAGAGCACTTCCGAGAGGTCTTGATAAAGCTGATCATCCGGGCTGATTTTATTTATAGCCAGCTGGGTATGGCCAAGGATGACGCTTAACATATTATTGAAGTCGTGGGCCACACCGCCGGCCAGCCTTCCTATTGACTCCATCTTCTGGGATCGGCGCAGCTGTGCTTCT
>JBKHIW010000351.1:0-2816 GCA_046538465.1 Desulfobacteraceae bacterium
CCGGCTTTTGGCAAAACACGCACGGAAGCATGGCCCGGCTGAAGGACATTCTTGCCTTTCTGATCTTGGGCGTGGCACCGTATCGAAGATTCTGTCCCAAAGAGAAATCCGTCCTCACAAGATTCGTTATTATCTGGAACAGCGGGACCCGGAGTTTGAAGTTAAAATGAGACAGGTGCTATGCGTATACAGAGACGTGCAGTTGTTACGCGAAGCTGGTGGTGATGTCTCCTCCGGGGTGGCCATTCTCTCCTATGATGAAAAGCCGGGAATTCAGGCTCTCCAGAGCAAGGCCCCTGATTTGCTTCCTGTGCCTGGAAAGCACATGACGGTCTCCCGCGACTATGAGTACATCCGCCATGGGACTGTGAGCCTGCTGGCGGGAATTGATCTCCTTAACGGCAAGGTGCATGCCCAAGTGGTCGATCGGCATCGCAGTCGCGAATTTGTTCAATTCCTGCAGATGGTTGACCAAAAATACAACCCCGAAGTGAAAATCCGAATCATTTTAGACAATCATTCCGCACACATTTCCAAAGAGACGCGGGGCTACTTGGCGACCGTGCCCAATCGGTTCGAATTCATCTTTACTCCCACACATGGGTCCTGGCTGAATCTGATCGAGATGTTTTTCTCAAAGATGGCCAGGACGATGCTACGAGGGATTCGCGTCTCATCCAAGCAGGAACTCAAGGATCGCATCATGCAGTTCATAGACGAGATCAATGAAGACCCGGTCATTTTCAAGTGGAAATACAAGCTTGATTCAGTTGTTGTAGCTTGAATAAATTGCAATGTTAATTTGGCATCGAACTACTAGTCTCCGAGGCCGACACTGGCCACTCTGGAGGCCATGGGGAGCAGGCTGTACGACTTGGAAGCCGAAAACTTGCATATCCAGAGCCTCAAGGGGTGTCGGGGACCTGGAAGGGAGGTCTGATTGACTGAAGAAGCAAATACCCCGGCATTGCGCAGCCGGGGCGGCGACCGGAAAGAAGGAGGAGAGGCCGGCCAGACACTCCCCTATTCCCTCTGGATGAGGTTCCTGAGGAATGGAGGGGCGAGGGGCCCAGGGAGTCTGGGCCTTGCGTAGCCCGAGCCCCTGGAGTGATGCTTCCTGAGAGTGATGGTCACGTTGACAATGAAAGATAGGGCCCTCTTGAGTAACACCACTATGACCGCCAGCTGGGAGAGGACGGATGCCCGGGGAAGGCCTCTTACCTTAGGTTTGTTTAGGATGCAGAAATCCTCCTTGGCCGAGGCATTGGTTCTCTCCGAAGCTGACCGGAGGTTCTTGATCTTCTGATGGCGATCGGTCCCCCGAATGACTTCGGTGATCAGCCTGGGATGTTCTTTGATGGACATGTGCTTGGTGAAGCCGTTGTAATTGATCCAGTGGGGGCAGTTTGTGGAGAAGGCCGTCAGTCCTTGGTCTTTGGACTCCACACATTGCCTTCGGCAGGTAAAACTGGCCCTTTTGGAGGAGAAATCAAACCCGTTTGGTCTACAGAGCACCCCGCAGGGGGCATAGGGCCAGCCGTTTCGGTCATAGCCTCTTTCTCTCAGGGCCGGGGCGGAGAGGTTTTCGTTCCTGGGATTGTAGTCGATGATGGGGATGGCCCGTTGGGCCCGGGAGAAGGCGTAGTTGTCGAGCTCGTCGTACTTGGCATCGGCCAAGTGTATCTTGGCCGTGGCCCCGTGATGGGAGAAGATTTGTTCCTTGTTGGCAATGAAGTGCCTGCCCTCGATGGCATTGCCTGCGATGGTGCTACAGGCAACGGGGAGCTCGATGCCGAGTCCCACCTCGATGGAGGTGTCTATGACCGCGTTGAAGCCGAAGACCTTCTGCTTCCGGTTGGGGTTCTGAGGGTGTCTTCTCACCCCCACCCTGGCGTCGAGATCCGAGGGGAGCCTGGGGCACCTGAAGTAGAAAGTGTCATCGGATTCCCCGATTACGATCTTGGTGAGGATGCCTCTTTTGACGGTGATATCGAGGCCTGCTCTTTTGAGCTCCTCTTCCAGGCCGAAGATGCGGTTGAAGGGGCTGGGGTTTTCAGGATCGGCCTCTGTCAGGGTAAGTGCGAGGACCTCCACCTTGGGCCTTTCTTGATCCTCCGGGAATCTGGGGGAGGGGCACTCCACTTTGATGCGGATCTCCTTTCCCGGGACGATTCTTTGGGGTTCGTCCAACCGGTACTTTATTCTCCCCCTCACATTATCGATTATGCCCCGGAATGCAATGGACCCGCACTCCCTGCAGAAGTAGGTGCAGCCCTTGTACCTGGAATTGGACGGGAAGAGGGTCCCGTCGGTGGCAATGATCTTGTAGGTGAGGAATCCCAAGAGCTCGACGATTCTTACCAAGACGTGGAAGATCTGGTTGTAGAGCTCTTCGCCGAGCCTTGCCTTGAAGTTGGAGAAGGTGGCCTCGCAGGGGATGTGCTCCTCGCTGATGCCGGCATAGAGCCTGTAGTGCCTTCCCCGCACCGGGTCCCTGAGTACGTTTGTAAAGCTCTTCATGTCGGAGAATTTCTCCAGCCGACAGAAGAGCTCGAGCATGAAAAGGCTGACCGGGTCGTAGGCCACGCCTGCCAGGCGGTATTTATGGGCCACGATGGATCGGATGAACGAGAAGTCTATAAGGGAAGAGAGCATCCGGGAGAGGCCCCCTGCTATCCTCCCATACTGATCGATACTGATATACCTGCGTTGATACTGGTAGTGGGAGAGGAGGAAGCAGTCCGGCTTGGGGAAGGGCCTGTCGTGGTCGGTATTGATAGAAACGAAAATGCCATTCAACTTCTTGATGACGTTAA
>JBKHIW010000022.1:0-13346 GCA_046538465.1 Desulfobacteraceae bacterium
GTTGAATACGCGGCCGCCTCCATGGACGGAGACGTTCCCTTGGCTGAATCCGAACTCGATGCGCCGTTCCTGACCAAGCCGAAAAGACCCCACCCTGTTCTCACCTTGAGGGATTATTTCCAAGCCCTTGAATGCTTCATAAAGAGGTGCCTGGGCCCGGAGCGTGAAGGTCTCGAGGGCGTCCCTGCGTCTCCGTGGAACCCGGATCAAATTATTATAAGGAGTGAAAAGCACGGAGCATTTGCTCATATTGCCAGCATAGATCTAATATCAGGTATAGATAAAATAAAAATATGTGCTAGTACTGCACTCAAAGAAGAGGGAAATCTAACTTTACACAACGAGTACCACATCCTGCGCCGGCTCCGGAAATCCCATGGTCTGCCTTATCTGCCCCGGCCGATGGCACTAGGGGATACAACAGCCGGTCCCGGCGGACAGGAAAGGCTTTCCATACTCCTCACCGACTGGTTCGAGGGGTTTCACGAGTGGCATCTTCACCCGGGGGATCCGGGATCACCGCCGGGTATCCAGATCTGGGACCAGGAATACGGACACCGGCCCGCCGCCCCCGAAGAGATACACCGCATATTCGAGGAGGCCGCCCGGATCCTGACCCTATACTACCATCCCGAGACGTTCTGTCAGATAACCCCATGGCACCACGCAGCAGGAGACTTCATCGTGAGGAGCACTCCGGAGTCCACAGAGATGCGTCTTTGCACCGCCCGCGGCTTCCGTCCCCTGCCAGGGATAACTACTGCCGAGGCCGACCCGCATGTTGCCTTGGTCTACTTTCTGCTGAACACCGCCCTCAGGATGCGGCTGGACAGAAGGGACGGATTAAAAGAGCCGGTATGGGCCGGTGAGACGGCGGTGAAATCAACGGTGAAGGGTTTTTTGAGGGCCGTGGAGTCTACATGCGCTGCTTCCAGGGCCGGGATCGGCGGCCCGGGGGACCTGCTCGCCCTGCTATGCTCTTTCAGTCCCGAGGAGTTGGAGCGCCTTCATGCGCCGCTGATCTCCCTTTACCGGGAAGGAGACCCTGAAGAGAAGGCGCTCATGGAGGACAGACTTCCGGATCACTCCCTCACCCTCTTCCGGGTGTTTCGAAAGGCTCGTGAATCAGGGCCTCGAGAGGCGAGGTGATGACCTTGGAGACCGATATCAGAAGACCGGCCCTTGCAGGATCCTCGCCGCCGCCCTTTTCCACCAGCTCCTTGGACATATCGTAGAGGTCCCTGTAAAACCCGTCCAGGTCGAATGCAGGATAAGTTCCTCCCGGCTCGAACCCGGCCAGATGGCAGACCCGTGCCTTGCCCTCCACCTTTACCGGTATCCCGTAGACGCGGCAGGTGATCGGTCTGTGATTATAAAGAATGCACTCCCGGTCCTCATTAAGAAGGGGGCACCGCACCCGTTCAGAAGAGAGGAGCTCGTGTCCGCCTTCGCTTGCCCCCTGGGTCTCCTGCAGCCTCCTTTGAATCGCATCCAGCTCCTGATCCGCCCGGCTGCAGCGAAGGATGGCCTCGGATTTATACCCGTTCGGAAGCCCGGAAAAATGGTACTGCAGGTAGGCCGCCTCTATAAGGAAAACACCGAAAACCGCATAGCAGCAGTCATCGCAGTGCACACTGCATCGAACGCATTCAGGGTAATCCTCAGCCACTTTCTCGAAGGCCTGATCGGCCTTTGAAGCAAGCGCCTCATAGCCACGGAACAACTCGGAGAGTTCGGATTCTTTCACCTGTGGGGCTCCAATCTCTTCATCAGCTCGGGGTGAACCTGGAAGCCGAGTTCTACGGCCCGATCTGCATGCTCTATGGCCTTGTCGAACTCGTCCCTGGAGAAGTACGCCACAGCAAGGTTATTGTGCCCCAAGCCGAAGTCCGGCGCCATATTCACCAGTTTTACGCCGATCTCCACCGCCTTGTCCACTTCCCCCTTCTGAAGGTAGGCGTTTACCAGGTTGCTCCAGGCCTGGACGATCTTGGGATTGAGCTCGATGGCCTTGTCCAGGGCCTCGATCGCCTCCTCCGTCCTCTCCATTTGAAGAAAGGCGAATCCCATGTTGGCATAGCCCCTCGCATACCGGGGCTCGATCTCCACCGCCTTTCGGTTGGCCTCCACCACCCGCTCCAGATCCCCCTGCTTGAAGTAAATGTACCCGAGGTTCACATAGCCCTCGAACATGCGGGCGCTGTTGCTGATGGCCTCGTTGAAGGCCTCTATCGCCTCATCCAGCCTGCCCTGCTGCATCAGGGCCACACCCAAATTATAAGACGAGTTGGCACACTCGGGGTTCTCAGCGAGTCTGCGCTTCTGTTCGGCTATGAATTCTTCCGCATCCTGCGGTTGCTTCATCAGGTTCTCCCTGCTCCGCTCTCCGCACGTCTCGACCGTGTCCGGCGGAGAGATGAAAAGAGGCCGCAGCCCGCCCCCAAGCGCCCACTGCGACCTCTACGTTTCAATGCCCCGGCCCGGTGGCACAAGACCCCGGTCCGGCCCTCAAACCCTAGTGATCCTCTGTCTGGCCGCGGCCCTTCAGCCCGTACATGGTGCTGCTGCCCGTAGAGAAGTAAATCAATTTCTCCTCGTTTATAAGGGCCGTAGCCGCCTTTTTGACATCTCTGGCCTTGGCCTCGGGGATCACCTTTCTCACGGCCTTTTCCAGGTCGCTGAAATAGAATTTGGTCTTCTTGCTAGTCTCAGCGAAGTCCAAAATGGCCTTTTTCATCTCTTCCATAATGATTCCCTTTCTCACCCCTCTAAGGGCGGCGGTCGATCAGGTTAATCAATCCCGCCGGCCGCTTTGGAGACGGCCCAGGCCGGTTCGGTGTATTTGAAATGCGTGGAAGTACGATATGTATCATACTGCAGACGGTAGTCGTCTATCAAATGCTCGCTGAACTCCAGGCCGCATTTCTCGAAAAACTTCTCCCAGCCTATACGCTCGGCCCAGTCGCCCAGCCGCTCGTACTTCTTGGCGTTGCTGGCATAGGCCTCCACGATCTTCTTAATATCCCTGCACACCTCGGGATACCTGGGGAAGTTGTTGGGGAGGAACGGAACCACCACCTTGGAGAACTTCGGGGGGGTGATCCGGTTCGAGATCTTGCCCCCGGCCAGGATGGTCACCCCGTCGCCCTCCTTGTCAGCCAGCGGCAAGGCCATGCACATTGTATAACAATTTCCACAGAACATACATCTATCTTGTTTGATTTTGACGGTCTTTTTGCCGTCCTCGGTCTTGGCCGGGGAAATGGCCCCGGTCGGACAAGCCGCTATGACCAGCGGGATCTCGCAGACCGAGTCCAGGACCTGATGGTCGACGATCGGGGGCTTCCGGTGGTACCCCAAAAGGGCTATATCAGAGCAGTGCACGGCCCCGCACATGTTCAGGCAGCAGGCCATAGAGATGCGGAGCTGCGCAGGGAATCTCATCCCCTGAAACTCCTCGAACAGATCGTCCAGAACGGCCTTGACCATGGAAGAGGCGTCGGTCGCAGGGGTATGACAGTGAATATATCCCTGGGTATGGATGATATTGGTCAAGCCCGCTCCTGTCCCGCCGATGGGGAACTTATAGCTGCCCGATACGTGCTTGCGGCTCTGCAGATCCTTCTTGAGGGCCTCCATCTTGTCCTGGCTGTCCACCATGAACTCTATATTGTTTCTGGTGGTGAATCTTACGAAGCCGTCGCAGTGCTTGTCGGCGATCTCACAGATCTCCCTTACGTGCTCCACGGTCATGAAACGGCATCCGCCGCAGCGCACCGTAAAGACCTTGTCCCCGGTCTCGGATACGTGCACCAGCACCCCCGGCTCCAGGATCTCATGGTATTTCCACTTGC
The DNA here is from genome assembly GCA_046538465.1 of Desulfobacteraceae bacterium. Classification (GTDB taxonomy): domain Bacteria; phylum Desulfobacterota; class DSM-4660; order Desulfatiglandales; family HGW-15; genus CAZYJR01. The sequence continues at coordinate 3,855 of JBKHIW010000022.1, forward strand.
CGTAATTGTTTTGAATTATCGCCGGAAAATACTGCCAGAAATGCCGCGGACCAAGGTCCGTCAGCCTGTTCTCCATTGGTTTGTCCGGATTGTAGCGTCCAAGCCTTTCCTGAGATAATGCCATGATTGCTCCCTCCTATCTCGCGTGTCTGGAACGGTAGTCGTCTATGGTTCGATCCCAGCCGCCGGGCACGTCTTCTTCCTTCCAGAAGATGTAAGGATTGCTCCTGGGCTCCTTGACCATCTGCGGCATGGGCGGGATCTCCAGGATCTCGAGGAATTTGGGTATTCCGTAGCGCTGGATCAGCTCCCCCAATCGCTCGCGGTTCTTTCCCTCTTCCATCCACCAGTCCCAGACCTTTTCGATCACTTCCTTGACATTGTCGTAGGGATGCTCCGCCTTCATAAACGGGATAGTAAGGACCGACATCTGGGCCCCTTCCAGGATGGGCGCCTTGGCGCCGAAGAGCAGGCTGACACCGGTATCGGTTCCCGGTCGAAGCGCCTGGGGCATGACATTGATGCAGTGCATGCACCGGGTGCACTCCTTGTTGTCGATCATCAACTTGCTTCCCTCCATCCACATGCATTGGGTCGGGCAGAGATCGATGACCTCTCTTTGGATGTCGAACTTGCCCCAGTCCCTTCCCGCATGGGCGCCGCCGTTGGGGGGGATCTCCCCATTGATATACGCCTGGACAGCCTCTTGGTCTATGCGGATCTCATCGCGCCAGGTCCCTATGAAAGACATGTCCGCCCGGGCGATGGAGGCCACGCACCCGTTGGGGCAGCCGTCGAACTTGAACTTGAACTTATAGGGAAACGCAGGCCGGTGAAGCTCGTCCTGGTAATAGTGGGTGAGCTCGTAGCACATATCTTGGGTGTCATACAAGGCCCACTCGCAACGGGCCCTGCCCAGACAGCAGGACGGGGTCCGAAGATTGGATCCCGATCCGCCGAGGTCCTGCTGCAGAACGTGACCGAGCTCATAGAAGATCGGCTCGAGCTGCTCGGTAAAGGTGCCCAGAAAAATGATGTCGCCCGTGGAACCGTGCATATTCATCATGCCGCTTCCACGAAACTCCCAAAGATCGCATATGGTTCTTAAATAGTCCGTATCGTAGAACTTGCTGGCCGGCTGATTTACGCGAAGGGTATGAAAATGGGCGATGGAAGGGAACGTCTCCTGCATGTCCGAGTACCGGCCTATAACCCCGCCACCGTATCCAAAAACGCCGACGATGCCGCCATGCTTCCAATGGGTCTCTCCATGCTCAAAAGAGAGCTGAAGCTGCCCCAGCATGTCTTCCACGACCTCTGGCTTGATCATCATTCTGTCTTTAGGAAGCTTGTGCCTGCGCAGCGCCTCTCTTTTGGCGTCAGCCACAAAACTCGGCCACGGGCCTTTTTCCAGATCTTCAAGATCCGGAATGTTGTGCTTGCACTTGAACTCCCTGAGCTCGTCTTCGGTATAGTTGTTCAACTCATCATCCGAGTAAATCCGAAGCTCTTCGTATTTGAGTTTGGTTTGTTCTTCCCTAGGTTCAAAAGCCATTATCCTCGCCTCCTTTTGAAAAATAAAAGGTTGACGGTCTAGCAATAACCCGCTCCACCGCCGCTGGGAACGCTGCAGCCCCTCTAAGGTAAAGGGGTGTATAACCAAGTTCGTGGGCCTCTTGAAAATCCGCAGAGGTCGGTCCCTCTCCTTTGAAAGGGCGCCCCCTGGAAACCCGTATTCGAGTATTCACCTCCTCCCCAAGCTAAGATCTAAAATTTATCCCCTTCCGGGCAGAGCTGGCCGCCCGGCAGTGCCGCATTATCCGTCTTCCGACTCGACCGCCAGCAACTCATCGAATTTGCTAAGCTTTTAAATTAATCAGATGTGAATTTAAATCAGAATACGGCCCGGATGTCAATGAAAAAACGACTTCCATACTAGGTCTTACGCCCTGATCTTGAAGCGCTAAAGGCCGGCGTACTGACTTGGATTTTTTGAGCCCCGTCCATCACAGTCCCCGTTTCGGCGGGCTGAACGGCTTTTCGAGGGGAGTGGGGGTTTTCCGTATTTGATTGACAAGGGCGTTCATAGGCTTTATTAGGCCCAACAAAGAAGAAATTTTGGAAGCCTGAAACCCGCTTGTCTTGCCCTTGGATTGAAAGTGTAAAGTATTCACGGATGAGAGACTCCCCGCCGCGCATAATGATAGCCGCCCTCAAAGGCGGTTCAGGAAAGACCGTTGTCAGCCTGGGCCTGGCAAGGGCTTGGAAGGACATGGGCTTGGCGATCGCCCCTTTCAAAAAGGGGCCCGACTTTATAGATCCCGGATGGCTCGGGCTTGCTGCGGGGAGGCCCTGTCACAATCTGGACTCCTTCATGATGAGCCCGGATAGCATGGTCTTTTCGTTTCTCAGCCACACCAGGAGCGCCGACCTGGGGCTGATAGAGGCGAACAGGGGGATTTTCGACGGCCTGGACATGGAGGGGGGCTGCAGCTCGGCCGAACTCGCCCATCTGCTGAAAACCCCGGTGATACTGATTATAGACGTCTCGATGACTACCAGGACCGTCGCCGCCCTGGTAAAGGGATGCCAGGTCTTCGATCCGGACATGGATTTGAGGGGGGTGATACTCAACCGGGTGGGAGGCGAAAGGCAGGAAAAGTTAATCCGAGGGGCGGTGGAGCACTACTGCGCGACCCCGGTCATCGGATCCATAAAGAGGCTGCCGCGAAGCCCGTTCCCGGAACGTCACATGGGGCTCTTTCCCCACCGGGAGCAGGAGAAGGGGGAGGAGGCGGTAGCCTGGGCCGGAGAACTGATCCGGAATAGCCTGGACCTGGACGCCCTCTGGGAGATCGGCGGGACGGCCCCCACTCTTCAACTGGAAGCGCGCTTGAAAAGACCGGCGCTCAGGGTCGGGAGCAGTGGCCGGGAGGCCCTCAGGCCAAGGATAGGAGTGATCAGGGACAAGGCCTTCTGGTTCTACTACCCTGAAAACCTGACCGCCCTGGAGGAGCTGGGGGCCGAGCTGGTTGAGATCAACGCCCTTTCCGATCCGGCGATGCCCGAGGTGGACGCCTTGTACATAGGAGGAGGTTTTCCAGAGACCCAGGCCGAGGCCCTTGCGCAAAACCAAGGGTTCCTCGAGGACCTGAGGCGGCTGATCGAGGAAGGTCTTCCGGTTTACGCCGAGTGCGGGGGGCTGGTTTACCTGGGCGAGGCCCTGGTGGTGGGGGGCAGCGCGTATCCCATGACAGGAGCCCTCCCGGTGCGCTTCGTGCTGGAAAAAAAGCCCCAGGGTCACGGTTATACCATACTGGAGGCGGTCGGGAAAAACCCTTACTATGAAAAAGGAACCGTTCTCCGGGGCCACGAGTTTCACTACTCCAGGCCGGTGTTCACCGGTCCGGGCGAGCCTGTGGAGCCGGTGTTCAAAGTGAGGCGGGGCAGGGGGCTGAACGGGGAATGGGACGGGCTGACCAGGAAGAACGTACTCGCCGTCTACACGCATGTCCATGCGGCGGGCACCCCGTTCTGGGCGGAGCACCTGGTTGAAAAAGCCCTTGAATTCCTGGTATGTAATGGGGGGCGGGATCGGATAGCGGTTGAAAAGGGGGATTGACATCAATTATTTAATGGGTTATAGATAGATATTTATACAAATCTAAGTGGCTAGAATTAAAGGTATATTAAAAAGGAGGTTATCGGTTATGCCCACAGTCGAATTTGAAGGCCACACCTTCAATGTGGACGAAGACGGATTCATCGACGATTTCAACAATTGGAACGAGGCTTGGGTGCAGTGGGTCAAGAAGCAGGAAGGAATCGAGGAGCTCACCGATGAGCACTGGAAAGTCATCAATGTGCTTCAAGATTACTACAAAAAGAATGGAATTGCTCCAATGGTAAGGATTCTTTCCAAGGTGACGGGATTCAAACTCAAAAAGATCTACGAGCTTTTTCCTTCAGGTCCAGGCAAGGGAGCTTGTAAAATGGCCGGGCTGCCAAAGCCCACTGGTTGTGTCTAGAACACCCGCAGAAGGAGTCCCGGCACCGCCGCCGCAATCCTGGAAGACCCCTTCAAGGAGGCACTGCGCAGAAAAAGGACTGCCCAGTGCCTCTGTTTTTTTGAATCAGGAAGGGATATAGGATATGGTTAGGCCTCAGTGCAGGCCAGGGGTCCGTAAAGTTCGGGTCGGCGGCGCGGCAAAAAATATTTCATCCTGTGTGAACGCACCTCCTGCAGCAAATCGAGATCCAGAGAGGCGACGAGCAGGTTCTCCCCGGCCGCGGCGTAACTGGCCGTCACCCGGCCCCCAGGGTCCACGACCACGGCGGCCGGGGGAAAAGAAAGGCCGCCTTGAATGAGGCCTGCTTGGTTGCAGGCGACCACATAGACCCCATTGTCAAAGGCGCGGGCCGGCAGATGCCTCAGCCAGCTCCTGAGTTTCTCCTGCGGGGTCCCCCGCGGTGATGCATGTGGTATGAAGAGCACTTCCGCCCCTCTGAGCGCCATGATGGTGCTGATCTCCGGGAAGTGGCTTTCGTAGCAAAGCTGGAGGCCGAACCGAATCCCATTGTCTCCGAACAGGGGAAAGCTCTCTCCGGCCCGGTAACCCGCCTCCTCAGCCGGAGAGAGGTGGGTCTTACGGTAAACCCCCATGACCCCGCCCGGACCGGCCGCCAAGTGGCTTATATACGGCCTGCCCGCGCTGTGCTCCACGAAACCCGCCAGGACCACAAGCCCTCTCCTCATGGCCAGCTCCTCTATAAAGACAATCGCCTGTCTGGTCTTCTCAGCCGAAGCCATACTCTCCGGGTGGTCCAGCACATAGCCGCTCAGGGAGAGCTCAGGGAAACATACGATCTGCGCGCCTTCTTCGGAGGCCCTTCCGGCCAGGGCATCCAGCGATTCCATGTTGCGCTCCCAGGCCCCGGGCTGGGAAAACATGCACGCGGCGGCCACTCTTATTTTGGACATACACTCGCCTCCCCGTTCCCATCGCCTTTCATTCCAGCCACCCTGGAGCCTAGAGGAAAAACACGCCGCGCGCAAGCCGTACAAAGGGGGCTGCAGCCTCCCCGGCGGCGCGCCTTTGAGAGGAACGAGCCTTGGTCTTGCCATCCGGGGCGCATAGGGTTATTCTTGGGCCGCTCTTCAGCCAAGGCCCGGGAGGCCTAAGATCCGCAGTACTAAAGAGGAGGCTGCTTGTCGCTCGAAAGATCCGGTTTCCTTCGCTGGTATGATCCCTTGTTCCTGCGGGTGGCGCCCCCGGCCGCGGCCCTCGCCATAAAAGCACTGATGTCGTCCTGCCGGGTGGTGTCCGTGGAAGGTGCAGACAGGGCCGAAGAAGCGGTCAGGCAGGCCCGCGGCGGGGCGGTTTACGTCACTTGGCACCAGCGTATGTCTTACCATTTTCACTACTTCGGCCCCAAGCACGTCACCATGATGATAAGCCGAAGCAGAGACGGCGAGTATGCCTCATACACGGCTGCGCTGCTCGGTTTTAGAAACGTCAGGGGCTCTTCCACGCGCGGGGGATCAGAGGCCCTCAGGGAGATAATCAGGCGCATGCGCAAGGGCGAGATAGGGGGTATGCTGGCTGACGGGCCCTTGGGGCCCGCACGGGTGGCCAAAATGGGGTCGGTGTTCATGGCCAGGGAGGCCGGCGTCCCCATGATCCCTGTACTATGGGGGGCCGACCGCTGCTGGATATTCAACTCGTGGGACCGCTACATGGTGCCCAAGCCCTTTGCCCGGGTGGCCATAGTCTACGAGGAGCCTATCTGGGTCCCCCCCGAAGCGGAAGGCAGGATCCTGGAGGATAAGCGCAGGCTCCTGGAAAAAGAGCTCAACCGGGGAACACGCCGGTGCGATCTCATATTCGGCCCGGAGCGCCCCTGGCGCAAGGCGGGCCGGCAGGGAGAGCCCGAAACCGGTCCTTTGCCTCAGCATAGACCCTGAGGGGCGTACCGTCCCCGGCCCGGCCGGCCACCGCCTTCGCCCCTTTGCCGGCAACTCCCTTTTCATACCGGCAAAACCGAAAAAATCAACATGTAGCATTTTAACTCTTGACCAATACCATATATTGTGAAATCCTTTCTCCCGAATCCAGCCGAGGCGGTCATCGCGGTGCGGCTGGGATGATTGATTTTCAATGAAATTCGAAACCAAGGAGCCCCCCCATGTTCGAGCAAATCAAGAAGAGGGACGGCAGGGTGGTGGAGTTCGATTCCACCAAGATCACCGGAGCAATCGCCAGCGCTGGAAAGGCCACCGGGGAGTTCGACGAGCGCGAGGCCCGCAAACTCACCCTCAGGGTCCTCACCCTGGCCCATGAGCTGCGTCTGGGCCCCATCCCCGAGGTGGAGGAAATCCAGGACATAGTTGAGCGTGTTTTACTGGACTCGCCGTATCACCGCTCGGCAAAGGCATATATACTCTACAGGGAGCAGCACGCGCAGATACGGGCCATTGCCACAAGGGCCAGCGTGGACCTGGTGGAGAACTACATACGGAAGCTCGACTGGAAAATAAATGAAAACAGCAACATGTGCTACTCACTCCAGGGCCTGAACAACTACATCTCGGCCGATGTAACGGCAGAGTACTGGCTCAACCGAATCTACCCCCCTGAAGTGCGCGAAGCGCACAAGGGCGGAGACTTCCATATACACGATCTCAGCCTCCTTTCCATCTACTGCGTGGGATGGGACCTCAAGGACCTGCTGATCCAGGGATTCCGGGGGGTGGAAGGCAAGGTGGAGAGCAAGCCGCCCAAGCACTTCCGCTCCGCGCTCGGGCAGCTGGTCAACTTCTTCTACACCCTTCAAGGCGAGGCTGCGGGGGCCCAGGCAGTGAGCAGCTTCGACACCCTCCTGGCCCCTTTCGTACGCTACGACGGGCTGGGATACAAGGAGGTCAAGCAGTGCCTCCAGGAGTTCGTATTCAACATAAACATACCCACCCGGGTCGGCTTTCAGACCCCCTTTACAAACATCACCCTGGATCTGACCCCGCCGTCCACCCTGAAGGACAACCCGGTGATCGTGGGCGGCCGAATGCTCGATGAGTCTTACGGTGAATACCAGCCTGAGATGGACATGATCAACAGGGCCTTCGCAGAGGTCATGATGGAAGGCGACGCCCGGGGCCGGGTCTTCACCTTTCCCATCCCCACCTATAACATCACCGAGGACTTTGGCTGGGACAACGAGAACCTCGAGGCGGTATGGCGGATGACCGGCAAATACGGAATCCCCTACTTTTCCAATTTCGTGAACTCGGACATGTCCCCAGAGGACGCCCGGTCTATGTGCTGTCGCCTGCGGCTGGACAACCGCGAGCTGCTGAAGCGAGGAGGAGGGTTGTTCGGAGCCAACCCGCTGACCGGCTCCATAGGGGTGGTGACCATCAACCTGCCTCGTATAGGGTATCTTGCCAAGGACAAGGAAGATTTCTTCAAGCGGCTCGAGCGCATCATTCGGCTCGCATGCGACAGCCTGACCATTAAGCGCAAGGTCCTGGAGCAGTTCACGGACAAAAATCTATATCCTTACTCCAGGTTCTATCTCCACGAGGTCAAAGAAGGGACCGGGTTCTATTGGAAGAATCATTTCTCCACTATCGGCGTTATCGGCATGAACGAGGCATGCTTGAATTTCCTGGGATCGGATATAGGCACGGAGCACGGCCGGACGTTCGCACTCCAAGTGATGGACTTTCTCCGGGAGAGCCTGGCCCAGGCCCAGGAAGAGACAGGAGACATCTTCAACCTGGAAGCCACTCCCGGGGAGGGCACCTCCTACAGGTTGGCCATGCTGGACAAGCAAAAATATCGGGACATACGATGTGCTAATGATGATGAAATCAAGAATGGATCCTCGCCTTTTTATACCAATTCCACCCAACTTCCGGTCAATTATACAGACGATATATTCGAAACCCTCCTGCTCCAGGATGACCTCCAGTCCAAATATACCGGGGGCACGGTACTGCACGTATACCTCGGCGAGCAGGTCCAGGATATTGAGACGATCAAGGGCTTCTTGAAAAAGATCGTCTATGGATTCAAGCTCCCGTATTTTACCCTGACGCCCACGTTCAGTGTCTGCCCCGCCCACGGATACCTGACCGGCGAGCAGCACGTCTGCCCAAAATGCAATCAGGAGACCGAGGTCTACTCCCGCGTGGTCGGCTACCTTCGACCGATAAAACAGTGGAACAAGGGAAAGCAGGCGGAGTTTTCCATTAGAAAGACATTCCGGCTTGAAAAATCCGAACGGCTCATCGACCAGGCCGGGGATGACGCCCTCGCGCCGCCCCCCACCCTGGCCGTCAAAGGCGGACAATGGTAATAGGAGGCATCCAGAAGAGCTCCTTGATAGACTACCCCGGGAAGGTGAGCTGCGTTCTTTTTCTATCAGGATGCAACTTCAGGTGCCCTTACTGCCACAACCCGGAATTGGTCACTGATACGCCGCCGGCAGACGACGGTGTAACACCCGGAGAGGCCTTGGAGTTTCTCCGAACCAGGAGAGACTTCCTTGACGGGGTGGTGATCACGGGCGGCGAACCCACCTTGGCCGGGGATCTGCCGGAGCTCTGTGAGAATATCCGCCGGATGGACCTCTCTGTGAAGCTGGACACCAACGGAAGCCGCCCGAAAGCCGTTCGGACCCTCCTAGAGGCCGGGTTCGTGGATTACGTGGCCATGGACATAAAGACGGATCCATGCCTTTACGGAAAGACGCCGGGCCTGCGATGCAGACCGGAAGAAATACTTGAGAGTGTGAGCTTGATCATGAGCTCTGCGCCCGATTATGAATTCAGGACCACCTGCGTCCGCCCCCTGGTGGATGATGAAGTCATTAAAAAGACAGCGGGCATAATAAAAGGCGCGCGCAGATACGCGCTTCAGCACTTCCAAGGAGAGAAGCTGCTCGATCCGGCCTTCTTCGCAGGAACCGACCCCTCCTACGACCAGGACGGCATGGAACGCCTGAGGGAGGCTGCGGCCCCCTGGGTGAAAGAGTGCCTGATACGCTGAGGCAGGCCTCCATTGGATCGCTCGAACGTACCAAGTTCATCCCCGCCTCTTGAAGAAACCGAAACGCCCGATCAGCCTTCAATCCATACCGCCGGGCGCGTCGCCGGTGCGGGCGGCCCTTTTGACGGCCTGGATCTTTTCCCAGGAAAAATCAGGGCCGCGGCAGGGAAAGAAGCTGTTGTTGTGGTAAAGCGGCTCGTTTTCCAAATCAAAGGGGGAGGCCGCATTGGCTGCAGGCCAGAGATTCGTGCCGGGGAGCGGCGAAAATTCGGCCGGATAGGGACGGGCCCCCAAGGCACGCACGTACCGGGCGGCCGAGACGAGGTCGCGCGGATCCTGGCCCGGGAGTCCGTAGAGGAGGTACACCCCTATATCCGAGGGCTCGAACCCCGCTTTTTTGAGATGGGCCAGCGCGCGCTCAAAATCGCCCGCACCCACCTTT
>JBKHIW010000352.1:0-2811 GCA_046538465.1 Desulfobacteraceae bacterium
CACCCGCTCATTGTCTTGTTTTTCAAGACAGAAGAAGCCCTTCAAAAGATCAATGACTCCGGAGGATGTTGTGCTTTTTGAGGAGGGTGTAAAGGCGCGCCCTGGAGAGGCCGGAAAGACCACATGCCTCCTGGATGTTTTCCCCGGTGCGGCCCATAAGGTGTTCCAGATAGGTCTTCTCGGCGATGGATAAGGCCTTGTTGCGGAAACCCCGAAAGGTCCCTTCGAGGGCAGGGATCATACACTCCACCGGAGAGGAAGGCTCTTCATTGTTTTCAGGCTTCCTTACCTCGGCCCTTGCCAGGGTCACTCTAAGATAGGGCGGCAGGTGCTTGGGAAAGACAATCCGGGAATCCCCGGCCTCGGTGAAGGAATGCTCTATGGTGTGGGACAGCTCTCGAACGTTCCCGGGCCACGTATACCGGGCGAGAAGATCGAGGTATTCGGGGGAAAACCCTTTTTGCTCCATGCCGTAGCGCTCGCAGAGCCGCCCCATGAAATGAAAAGCCAAGGCCCGTATATCATCGCCCCTGCTTCTCAGCGGTGGTAGATCGACGGCGGTGCCTCTGAGACGAAAAAGTAGATCCTGGCGGAAGCGCCCTTCCGATACCATGTCGTCCAGGGACCGATTGGTCGCTGAGATTAGCCTGAAGTCGCTCCTTACCTCCCCTTTTCCCCCTATAGGGCGGAAAGAGCCGTCCTGGAGAACACGAAGAAAGTTCTTCTGCAGTCCCATGGGCAATTCGCCCACTTCGTCGAGAAACAAAGTTCCCCCGTCGGCCTCGGCCACCAAGCCCTTACGGGGCCGATCAGCCCCGGTGAAGGCCCCTTTCTCATGGCCGAAGAGGGTGCTCTCCACCAGACTTTCAGGAAGAGAGGCGCAGTCCACCACTACAAAGCCCTTGTCCTTCCTGGGGCTGTTCTTGTGAATAGCCCATGCAAAGAGCTCCTTGCCGGTCCCGGTCTCTCCGTAGATCAGGACATTGGCCTCACTCCCGGCGCTATTGGCCACTTGGTTCACGCAGGCCCTTATGCCCGGGTTGCTGCCTATTATATCCGAGGTATCAATGAATTCCTGCGCCTTAGCCTTGCGCCTCTCGCTCCGATATTGGAGGGCGCGGGTAAGGGACAGGGTCACTGTATCCATGGTGGGCGGCTTTTCGAGATAATCCCAGGCCCCGGCGCGTATCGCCTTTTCCGCACCGTCGGCACTCCCCTTTCCCGTAAGGATGATAACTTCCGGAGAGGACGGTGTGTGCTGAAATAAAGGGAGCGCCTCCAGTCCGTCACCGTCAGGTAGAACCACATCCAGGAGTATCAAGTCTATATCCCCGGACTTGGCCTTGCTCAGGCCCTCCCGGATTCCGGCCGCAGACTCCGCCTTATAGCCCAGCCGCGCGACGAGTCGCTCCAACAATCTCCTTATCTGGAGATCGTCATCGATGATCAGGATGCCCGCCAATATCATGCCCTCCTTTGAAGGGCCGTCAAGGCTCGGCCGGATTTGAAAAACCCTGAAAAACCGCTGTCCCTCTGCAGTTCAAAGGGCTGCTACTTCGCCTGTGAGAGCTGAGCGCCTTGTTGCACAATCACCCTTTAATTATATTTATACATAGTAGATACTTAATATATCCTAATTATAGAGACATGTAAAGACGAGTGTACATGGTCATCGGCTCTGGTTATATTATGGAGCCAAATCAACCCATAAAAGCGAGGAAAACTATGGACCTTGATATGTACTTCCGATCCAGTCAGGGCATGGGGGTGCTGGCGACAGCCGATGGAGACGGGCGTGTGGACGCAGCCGTCTATTCGAGGCCCCATGTATTGGAAGCCGATCAGGTGGCCTTTATAATGCCCGACCGCCTGACCCACAGGAATCTGCAATCCAATCCCCATGCGGCCTACCTCTTCCGGGAAGACTCACCCGGCTACAAGGGGGTCCGGCTCTTTCTGCGAAAGGTTCGCGAAGAGCAGGACAGCGATCTGCTCATGGAGCTGCGGCGAGGCCCCCATGCCGGAGAAAAAGGAAGCGAAGACGACCCGCGCTTCCTCGTAATCTTCCGCGTCGAGCGTATACTGCCGTTGATAGGCTCGGGGTAGAGGATTACTTGTCTTTCCTCGGCTTTTCGATAAGTTTTCCGGTTACAAACCGATGCAGGATGCTTGATATTAGAGTTTGATAGGGTATACCATCTTCAGCTGCCCTTGCTTGAAGCTCATCAAGCACCATGGATGAAATCCTAATATTTATTCGCTTATCCTTTTTTAAAGTATTATGAGCATATTTTTTATGCTTTTCAATCTCACTTTCTAGATTTTTGATGGACTTCCATTCTCCTCGTTCGTAACTATCAAGAATATCTTTTTCTTCTTTATCGAGGTTCATATTAGTCATTATATCCTCCTAGATACTCGCGAGTCGCTTTGCGGCTCGGAATTATAGTCTTCAAAAACTTTCCTTCTTCATCTTCGACGAATGGAACCAAATAAACGTAGGTCGCGATTTTCACAACTAAAATCTGTTGGTTTGGATACTTGGCTTGATTAGGGTGCCCAATGATATCTATCAGGTCACCGCTTTCAATATGCTGGATTACTTGCTCAAATCCAATAGCTCGCTCAGCCTTAAGCCGTTCGTTCTTTTCTCGATTCCATCTGTAGTATGCCATTAAAATTATGTTAAGCACAATGTGTGCTATATGTCAACACTTGACCGGGGGTTGACAGGGTTGACGGTCTCGCAAAAACTCGCTCCACCGCCGCTGGGAACGTTGTAACCCCTTGAAACTATGAGGGCAGATAACC
>JBKHIW010000353.1:0-2811 GCA_046538465.1 Desulfobacteraceae bacterium
CATAACCCTGACCCCAACGAGCTATACCCTGCCCACTCCATATGCTTATGAGCTTCTCGTTGACACCCAAAAATATCTTCAGCTATCCTGCTACCCAGAAAGCAAGTTCATATCCTGTTGATTGCCTGCCGCTTGATCTCAATACGGCCCGGCCGACGAGTCGGACTCTGATTTTGGGACACGGATTATCCATAAAAAGGAGAATGAAATGCTCGACGCAAATGACCACCCCATCTTTTCCGATGCACAACCCCGCCTCCCGATGCCTCTGGGGATAAACGGCCTGGGCCGGATCGGAAAGCTCCTGTTGTGGCATCATGCAGCCCGAGGTTCCTTCGAGCGGATCGTTGTGAACGTCGGGCGCGAGGCGGGCCGGGGGCTTGAAGACATCGCCGACTACCTGGCCCGGGACAGCACATACGGCCCTCTTCACCGGTATATCCACGGGTTTCGCGGAAGGCGGGTGATTGAGGATCTGGATGAAAAAGCCGGGACAATGACGGTAAACGGCACCCCTGTGACGATACTCCGGAAGCACAGGAATCCGGCTGAGATCGGCTGGACCGGGCACGGCGTTTCCCTGGCGGTCGACTGTACCGGGGTCTTTCGAGACCCCACGGTCCCCCCCGACGCCGCAAAAGGGAGCCTGAGGGGGCACTTGAAGGCAGGGGCGCGCAAAGTGCTGCTTTCAGCCCCTTTCAAGATCAAGGACGAATCCCGGGAGATGCCCGCCGACGCGGTCACCACCATCAGGGGTATCAATGACCAAGCCTATGACCCGAACGGGCACACACTGGTCTCCGCAGCCTCCTGCACCACCACGTGCCTGGCTTTTCTGTTCAAAACGCTGCTGGATCGCTTCGGCTCCGGTGCAATCCTGGGGGCCTCGATGGTGACCATTCACGCCGCCACCTCCAGCCAGAATGTCCTGGACAGTCTCCCCAAGGCGGGGGCGGACGATCTCAGGAAAAACCGGGCGGTGCTCGACAACATCATCCTGACCAGTACCGGGGCGGCCAAGGCCGCTGCACTGGTGATCCCTGAAATAGGCCGGATCGATTTCGTGGCCGAGTCCGTGAGGGTACCCAATACCACCGGCTCCATCGTGATCCTGATGGTGAATCTCCAGGACAACCCGGAGCATCCGATATCGCGGGAGCGGATCAACGAGACATACCGGAATGCGGCCGAAGGCTATCTCAGCCCCTTCATCTCCTATTCCGATTCTCAGAATGTGTCCTCGGACATTATCGGAACGGCGTCGGCCACGGTGGTGGAGGGCAGGGAGACGCGGGTGCAGAAAGGTACGGTCCGGGTGGCGGTCACGCCGGGGTGTCGTATTTCCCCGGAAGGGTCTCTGCAGGCCGAGCAGGGCTGCACCGTGGAGGTGCCGGTAAATCAGGTGGTGGTCTACGGCTGGTACGACAATGAACTGGGCTCATTCACCCACATGCTCGGAGAACAAACCGTTACGATGGGCAGGGAGAATGTGGAGCCATCTCGGGGGGATTAAGGATCCCCAGAGCCGACTCCGCCTCCATGGAGAAGGCTCAAAACGAAATTACAAAAAAGACGTTACACCAACATGAGTTCCAGTATCCCACGTTTTCTGCCAAACTATTAGTGGTTGCTTTTCAGCCATTCAACGCACATGGGGGCCCATTATGATACGAGGTGTATTTAGGTTGCCGGTCTGGATAGTATCGGCGGTTTTTATCGTGTCCATCCCCTTGCACTGCCAAGCCGATGAGAATCCTGAATTGCAGGATTTAATCGATGAGTTGCGCACCTTGGCCGAGAAATCCAGAGACCGGAGAGCAGCAGACCGCTGGCTTCAACAGGCCCTGGAGGACCTGGTATCAAAATATGACCGGCCTTGGCGCAGGGAGTTGCTGTTTGATGACTTCTCCGATGGGAATTTCGCTGCAGATCCTGAGTGGACGGTAATATCTGGGAAGTTCTGGATTGATGCCTCTTTGGGGTTGCGATCCAGCGTGCAGCCCAAAAGGCGAGCCGCGCCGGAAGAATCGGCCAGGGAACGTTCTGAAGACTCGACAAAGGATCTGGGTAGAGCCGTGTTTGGAGAACTGCTTGATCAAGCCTTCAAGCGAGATGAGCCCAGAAGAGAAAGCGAATCTCGATCAAAGAGGGATGTCTCCAGAGAAGGCCCTGCAAGGATTCGCCTTGGAACTCGGGTCACTAATGCGTTCTCGCTGGAACTGGCTTTCAGCGTTCACAATGAGCCCGGAGTGGAGGGGCATTTTGAAATCGCTCTGTTCCAGGAACAAGCCGGCGATTATGGCTACTTATTGGCCATCCATACAGGCGAAGAAGGGATCATCGATCTTTATCGATTGCGAAGGGGGCAACGGGAACTCGTTAACAGCTCTGAGCTGAAAGCTGGTCCCGGGATCGGAGAACGGCACGAACTCGTATGGCGTCAAGCAAATAATGGTCAGGTTGAAGTCTTCATGAATGGGGAAGAGACCATGAATCTTCGTGACAAAGCTTTTCGAGACGATTACAGATGGCTGGAGTTAGTGAACCGGAGTGGAGAACTTGGAATCAGGCGTGTGAGGATTCTGGGCACCCCGGAGTAAGGTGGTTTTATCAGGTTCAGTGAAATACCTCCTCAAGGCGGCGGACTAATACACAGGAGAACAAACCACGGTCGTAAAGCGGGAATCAATGAGGGCTTGGCGACTGATCACGATGATAATCCGGTCTCGCTTCTGAGGACGAGTGAAGCAATGAGACTTGACGGTCTCGCAAAAACCCGCTCCACCGCCGCTGGGAACGTTGTAACCCCTT
>JBKHIW010000354.1:0-2808 GCA_046538465.1 Desulfobacteraceae bacterium
AGAGGCTGGATGCCGGGAAGAGGCCCTTGAGTTCTTAGACTCCAAGGAAAGGGAGCCCAGGACTCTCACCGGATTTCTGGACACTGTAGGGCTGGGCAATGTTCGCGTCTGTTACGGGTTGGCCGAGATTTGAGTAAGGCTGGAGGAGTTTGCTCATGCGCGGGGACCAAGGCACCCTTCTCATTGTAGAGGCAGGTACCGGCTTTTGCCAAACCCTTACGGACCGATTGGTGCGTGAGCGCTACCAGGTGGTGGTGGCCCGGAGGGGAAAGGAAGCCAAGAGGGCGCTCAAAAACGGAGATATAGACGTAGTTATCCTGGGGCTTCACAGTTTGAAGCGGGACGGCCTGGCGGTCCTGCACATGATCAAGAAGCTGCGGCCGCTTACCGAGGTCATTTTAATAAACACCTGGGAACAGCTCCGGTTGAGCATGGAAGCGATGAAGCTGGGCGCCTTTGACGATTTCCTCATGCCTTTCGATATGCAGGCCATGTTGAGCAGAATAAAGGAGGCCTGCCGGAGGAAGCAGTCAAGGGCGGAAAAGGCCGCAGGGATACTGGGCTCTTACAGAGATGCCATGACGGCCTGCGCATTTGCAGAGGCAGGGGAGCCGGAGATGGCAAGAGAGCTTCTCAAGGAGGGCGTCCGCGCCGGGTCTACGAGTAAGAGGAGGAAGGAAAACCCATAATTCACCTTTGCACGGCCCGCTCAAAGGGGTAGGGCGGGCTGCGGCGGTCTGCCGGGCAAGGGGCGAACCCCAGCCAAGGAGCAACCCATGGAACAGATCAAAATTCTACTGGTCGATGATGAAGAGGAATTCGTAAACACGCTGAAGGAGAGGATCCAGTTGCGGGACCTGGGGCCCAGCGTAGCCCTGAACGGAGAACAGGCCCTCAAGCTCGTGAACGACGAGGTCCCGGACGTCATGGTCTTGGACCTGAGGATGCCGGGGATCGACGGCTTAGAGGTCCTGGAAAGAGTGAAAAAGGCCTATCCCGACGTCCAGGTCATTATCCTGACGGGCCACGGCACGGAAAAGGACGAAAAGGAGGCCAGAAGGCTGGGGGCGTTCAAGTACCTCCAAAAGCCAGTGGACGTAGAGAAGCTGGTAAAGACGATCCACCAGGCTTACAAGAGCAAGTTCCAGAGTGCCATGACCGCGACGGCCTTTGCCGAAGAAGGGGATTACGACACGGCCCGGGAGATCATGGAAGACGAGGGGGATAAGGGGTAAACCGTTTTCGGCAGGCGTTTGCAGACCAGGTTGAGATAAAGGCCGCCTGTGGCCGGGCAGCCCGAGGCGTGCTTCGGCTTGGTTATCTGATTCCTGTAAGGGCAATTATCCGTTCCACGTCGCAGTACTTTTCAAAGTGGTCGGCCAATCGGTCGTACTGCTGTAATCTTGCCCGTCTTCCCGGCCCTGGTCTGCGCTCCTTAAGGCCCTTCTCCCGCCTTATCCGGTTCAGGAAATCTCCGCGGAATCCAGGGGCATCCAGGATCCCGTGTACATAGGTCCCCCACACCCTGCCGTGGGGCGTATAAAGGCCGTCCTCCCAGCAGGCTTTGGAGCCGGGGCGGTGGATCCTGAGAAAGCGCGGCCATCCTGGGTCCAGGACCTCGGTCCGCCCCATGTGGATCTCATATCCGCTTACCCGTTTGCCGTTCACCAGGCATGAACCTGTGACGCGGCGCACCACTTTTTCCTGCTCCAGCACGGTCTCTATCGGCAGCAGGCCCAGGCCCCCGACCTCGGACAAGGCGGATTCCACCCCGGCCGGGTCGCGGATCTTTTTGCCCAAAAGCTGGTATCCGCCGCAAACACCCAAGATGCGGCCGCCGGCTTCAGCGAATCGGACAAGGGCTGCGCTCCAGCCCGACTGCTCGAGCCAAGCCGCATCCTCCATGACATTCTTGGCCCCAGGTAGCACCAACAAATCGTAGTCTAATGAAAGCTCCTCGGCGCGGAATAGATAGTTGACCACCACCCCCGGCTCCAGGGACAGGGCCTCCAGGTCGGTGAAATTGGATATGGAGGGGAGCCTGAGCGCCGCTACATTAACTGTATCCCCTCCGACCGGGTGCAAGATTCGCTTGTCTTCCTGAACGGCCACAGAGTCTTCAGGGTCGATGGTTATGTGTTGGTAGTACGGAACCAGGCCGAGCACGGGTTTGGCACTTATCCGCTCTATATAATCAATGCCGGTATCGAAGAGCCCGGGATCCCCCCGGAATTTGTTGATCAGAAAGCCGATGGTTAGTTCCTTTTCCTCCGGACTCATTAACATGTGGGTTCCGAGGAGCTGGGCGAATATCCCTCCCCGGTCTATATCCCCCACCAGTATGCAGCCGGCACCCACAGAAGCGGCCATGGGGAAGTTGACTATGTCACTGTCTTTAAGGTTCATCTCACAGCAGCTCCCCGCCCCTTCCATTACTATTACCTCGTAATCCGAGGCCAGCCTGTTGAAGGAATCCATTATAGCGGAGCGAAGACGGTGCTTGTATCCGTGATATTCGGCCGCTTCCATCCGGCTGAGGACTCTGCCCTGCAGCACCACTTGGCAGCCCTGGGCCGAGGAAGGTTTGAGGAGCACCGGGTTCATATCAACCGAAGGCGGCAGACCGGCGGCCTCGGCCTGGCTCGCCTGGGCCCGCCCGATTTCACCGCCCTCGACGGTGACGAAGGAATTATTGGACATGTTTTGGGCCTTGAACGGGGCCACCCTGTACCCACGCCGCTTCAGTATCCGGCATAGTGCAGCGGCGGTGACGGATTTCCCCACATCGCTGCCCGTTCCGAGGATCAT
>JBKHIW010000023.1:0-13319 GCA_046538465.1 Desulfobacteraceae bacterium
CAGAAACCTCCTTATGCGTGCGTCAAAGGCATGGATCTCCTGGTGGGAGAAGGCGTTCTGGAGGCTCAACATGGGTATACGATGATGCACCGGGGTAAAGGCTTCTTGGGGCTCGGCTCCCACCCGCTGGGTGGGAGAGTCAGGAGTCACCAGGTGGGGGTGCTCCTGTTCCAAGGCGACCAGGCGCTGGAAGAGCTTATCATACTCCGCATCAGAGATCTCCGGGTCATCCAGGACATAGTAGCGATAATTGTGGTACTCGATTTCTTTTCGGAGTTCGCTGAGCTCCCTGATCACTTCTGCATCATTCATATAGGTACTCCTTGCGGGTTTGAGCCTGGTGCGAATGGAAACCCGAGGCAGCCTCCAGCGCTACCTCCAGTAAAAGGCGGCTGGAATCCTTGAGCCGCCTGCTGGAAAACCCGGGCCGCCACTCTCCAGTGAAGAGCTCGTCAGAGACGACCATCAGGGACGCCAGCTTAACCCCCCTAAAGGCGGCCACCTTGAGCAGAGCGGAAAATTCCATGTCCACCGCCAGGACACCCTGCTCCTTGAGCCTCTCCACCTTGGCCCTGGTTTCCCTGTAAGGCGCGTCCGTCGTCCACACCCTGCCGGTGTCGGCCCTCAATCCGCGCCGGTGGAGACAATCCTTAACGGACTCGACCAGGCTCGGATCGGCTTTAACCGCTCGGCCGGGTAAAGGGTAATGCCTCGAGGTACCTTCCTCTGAAACCGCTGACAAGGGAAGCACCAAGTCCCCGACGCGCAAATCCTCCTGAAGTGATCCGCACCAACCGATCGCCCAGACCCTTGAAGCCCCTGAGGCGATCATCTTCTCCAGGCAGATGACCGCCTGAGGCGCGCCCAAGAAAGGACCCGCCACTGTCAGCCGGGCCCGGCTGTCCGGGGCGTCTTTCGTCTCATACATCCTATAGAGGCCGAAATCATTCACCCGGATTTCCCTGGCCCCGGCTTTGCTTACAGCAAGATCCAAGAGCGGTCCGGTCATGCACATGAGCAGGTCCGGCGCGGCCGCAGGTCCACTCCTGCCCTTTACCGGCCGCACGAGCACTTCACCGTTCGAGGATTTCCCGCCTAGACCGCCGATTATCTCCGCAATCCTCCGCCGCACTGATTTACGGGGCACATCTTAGTTGGCCGCCGGCCCCATGGCAACCGGAAATCTCCGGGAGCCCTTCTTTGGGGGTGGCAAGAAACGGCAAGTGTGATAGAATTCTGTTGTTTTCCAGGGCGGTGGAAAATTGGTTTGTATTTGCTTGACGCTTAGTCGTATCGACTATAGACTATCTTGTTTATGATTCGGATACGCAGGTGCTCTTCCAATGTTTGAAAGCCTTACTGAAAAACTTGAAACCACCTTTAAGCAGCTCAAGGGACATGGGCGGCTGACTGAGAAGAACATCCAGGACGCCCTTAAGGAAGTCCGCCTGGCCCTTCTGGAGGCCGACGTAAATTACAAGGTGGTCAAAAGGCTTATCGAGGATATTCGCCGACGTGCCGTGGGCCAGGAGGTCTTGGAAAGCCTGACCCCCGGCCAGCAGGTGGTGAAGATTGTCAACGAAGAGCTCATCCGCCTGATGGGGGAGTCGGAGCACGAGCTGGAGCTCACAGGCCGAACCCCTATGGTGATAATGCTTGTAGGGCTTCAGGGTTCCGGCAAGACCACCACCGCGGCCAAGCTAGCACTTTACCTCAAGCATAAGGGAAGGCATCCCTACTTGGTACCTGCAGACGTACAGCGGCCGGCTGCAATCGACCAACTGGCAAGACTGGCTTCACAGGCGGAGGTCCCGGTTCACCCCACAGAGGCGGGCGGGAAACCCGAGGAAATCTGCAAGGAGGCCTTGAATCAGGGCGCAGCCGCCGGATGCGACATATTGATACTGGATACAGCCGGAAGACTTCACGTCAACGAGGAGCTCATGAACGAGCTCCTGAGAATAAAACAGGGCACTGATCCAGTCGAGTTGCTGTTGGTCGCAGACGCCATGACAGGGCAAGACGCCGTATCCGTTGCCGAGAGCTTCAATGACCTCCTGGATATAACAGGGGTCATACTCAGCAAGACCGAAGGCGACGCCAGGGGCGGTGCAGCCCTTTCTATAAAGGCGGTCACAGGCAAGCCCGTGAAGTTCATAGGCGTGGGTGAAGGATTGGACGCCCTGGAGCGTTTCCACCCGGAGCGCATGGCCGGCCGAATATTGGGCATGGGGGACATGCTCTCCCTGATCGAGAAGGCCCAGGCCGAATTTGATGAGAAAGAAGCCTCTAAGATACAGGAAAAACTCAAGAAGCGCGAATTCGACCTTGAGGACTTCCGGGATCAACTCAGACAGGTAAGAAAATTGGGCAGCATGGAACAGATCCTTGGTATGATCCCAGGCTTAGGCCAACTCAAACAGCTCAAAAACATGAAACCCGATGAGGGGGAATTGGTAAAAATCGAGGCCATTGTCAACTCAATGACAAAGGGTGAGAGACGCAATCACAAGATCATCAACGGCAGCAGGCGAAAGAGGATCGCCAAGGGCAGCGGCACAAAGGTCCAGGACGTCAACCGGCTTCTCAAAAACTTCGCCCAGACAAAAAAAATGATGGAACAAATCAGCAGGAAAGGGGGTCGCGGCCTGCCCCCTATTTTCGGGTAAAATCAGCTCCAGGAGGATAGGTAACAGGAAATGGCGGTAAAAATCAGATTGGCAAGGATGGGTGCAAAGAAGAGACCTTTTTACAGGCTGGTAGCTGCTGATACCGAATCGCCCAGAGATGGCAAGTTTCTGGAGATTTTGGGATACTATAATCCCATGAAAGAACCAGCCGAGGTGCGGATCAACCAGGATAAGGTGCACCGCTGGCTGGACAGTGGTGCACTGGTCTCGGAAGCGGCTTGTGCTTTGCTGAAGAAGCAGGGCCTCCTCAAGGCTCCACCCCGAACCAACTAAAGGTGTACTCGGGGGCTGAGCAACTCAGACATGGAGGTTTACCGAGATGAAGGAGCTCATTGGTTATATTGCTAGAGCGCTGGTTGACAAGCCCGAAGAAGTCAGCGTGACCGAGATCGAGGGCGAGCAGACTTCCGTGATCGAGCTGAAGGTGGCCAAGGAAGACCTGGGAAAAGTCATCGGCAAACAGGGACGCACGGCCCGGGCCATGCGAACCATTCTAAGTGCCGCTTCCACCAAGATTCATAAGAGGTCGGTGCTGGAAATTATTGAGTGAAATCGAGTGAGGCTTCCTCTTCTGAATTCGTCGTCTTGGGAAAAGTCACAAGGCCTCACGGCCTGGACGGCGTCTTGAGGGTCCGTTCTTGGGCGGAATCCGAGGAGTCGTTCACCAAGACCGGTAGGCTGATATTGGAAACGACCCACGGGGAGCGAAACGAATTCGAGGTGGTCTCCGCGCGCCCTCACAAGCGTGTGGTGCTCCTGGAGCTGAGAGGCATCCGCTCCATTGAAGAGGCTGAATACTTCAGGGATGCACAGGTCCTGGCAAGAAAGGACCCTGCTGATCGGGACAAAGACGAGTTTTTTTGGGACGAGATCATAGGCCTGGAGGTCTATCTCGATACCGGCCGGTTCCTGGGCAAGGTCCGGGAGATTCTGCCCACAGGCGGGACCGATGTCTACATAGTCCGGGGCGGAGGCAAGGAGTTCATGATACCGGCCGCCAAGGAGATTGTACAAGAAATCGACTTCGCCTCCAGCCGGATGGTCATCGCAGAGATCGAAGGCCTCCTGGAGCTGAATTGAGGTTCGACATCCTAACCCTTTTCCCGGAGCTCTTCACCCCGTTCGTCAAGCACGGGATAATAGGCAGGGCCATTGACCGCGGAGTCCTTGAGGTCGGGCTGGTAAACATAAGGGATTTCGCCCGAGGCCCCCACAAGGAAACGGACGATCGACCTTACGGGGGCGGTGCTGGTATGGTCATGAAGCCCGGACCTATTGTAAGGGCCCTCGAATCGGTGAGGCGCCCCGGTATGGGAACCCGGATCGTCCTGCTCACCCCTCAAGGCCGCCCTTTGGACCAGGGCCTCGCCTGGGAGCTGAGCGAAACAGGGCATCTGGTTTTGATCTGCGGCCGCTATGAAGGGGTGGATGAACGGGTTAGAGAAGGCCACGTGGACATAGAGGTCTCTATCGGCGACTTTGTCTTGAGCGGAGGCGAGGTGGCCGCCATGGCGGTGGTCGATGCGGTATCCAGGCTTGTCCCCGGGGTGCTCGGCTGCGGAGACTCAAATTTGGAGGACTCCTTTTCGAATGGACTTCTTGAGCATCCCCAATACACGAGGCCGAGGGTCTTTGAGGACAGGAAGGTCCCGGAGGTATTGCTGTCCGGGGATCATGAACGTATAAGAAAGTGGAGGCGGACCGAATCACTGAAGCGGACTTTTCAAAGGCGGCCGGACCTCCTCGGCAAGACCGAGCTGACCGAGGAAGACCGGGAGATGCTTTCCCGGCTTGCCGAAACGGACGGAAACCACAGTGCCGGCGATGGATAAGAAGAACAGGCTTTACCTGGCGCTTATCCACTCCCCGGTATATAACAAGCACCGCGAGAAGATCGCCTCCGCCCTGACCACCCTGGACCTTCACGACCTGGCCAGGGTGTGCAGGACTTATGAAATAAAGCGTCTTTATGTGGTTACACCCCTCGTGGATCAGCAGGAGCTGGCCCGCTGGGTGGTGGATCACTGGACCAGGGGGTATGGGGCGAGCTATAACCCGGACCGAAAAGAGGCCATGGAGTTGGTCGCGGTCTCCGCTGATCTGGAAGAGGTGGTCGAGGAAGTTCGCAAGGCCGAAGGTGAAGAGCCCGTTTTGCTCGCAACCGATGCAGCCAGGCCCTCCACAGGGGTCCTGGATTTTCCCGCCGCCCGCGGAATTATAGTATCCGGGCGGCCGGTGATGCTGCTTTTAGGCACCGCCTGGGGCCTTCACCGCGATCTGCTGAAAAAGGCGGACTACGTCCTGGAGCCCGTAAGCGGCTCCGGGGACTATAACCACCTGTCGGTCCGGACCGCAGCGGCCATTATAGTCGATCGTCTCATGGGGCGGCCGGAACACGCTGAGGGGGGCGCCCCAGGGTTTTGCAAGACGCCTGCCGAGTGAAGAGAGTCGGATACAGGAGAAGAGAAATGGATGTTATACAAGCACTTGAAAATGAACAAATGCGCCTGGATATCCCTGATTTCAGGCCTGGTGACACCATCAGGGTGCACGCCAGGATCACCGAAGGGGAGAAGGAGCGCATTCAGGTCTTCCAGGGCTTTGTGCTGAGGAAGCGCCGGGGCAAGACAGGGTCCACCTTCACCGTGCGGAAGGTCTCCTATGGCGTGGGCGTGGAAAGGATCTTTCCTCTTCACTCGCCGACCATCGACAAGATCGAGATCGTGACCCGGGGAAAGGTCCGCCAGGGGAGAATCTACTATATGAGGAAGCTGAGAGGCAAGGCGGCCCGTATCAAAGAGAAAAGGATGCGTTAGGTGGTATCTGCGTCCGGCTTCTGAGTTGGATCTTGGTGCACCCGCAAGACAATTTATCCCTGTTCGATGTAGCCGTCGAACAAAGGCCGGACCCTTTTCTTTATGAAGAAAGGGCCCGCAGCTTAGGATTCCGTCTGGTGGCGGGAGTAGACGAGGCCGGACGGGGGCCGCTGGCGGGCCCGGTAGTGGCTGCAGCGGTGATTCTCCAGCCGGGGCGGCCGATGAACGGGGTCACGGACTCCAAGGCCATGACCGAAAAGGCCAGGGAGCGAGCATTCATCCTGATCTGCGAACAGGCCGCCGCTCTGGGAATTGGTGTAGTCCCGGCCTCTTACATTGACGAGCATGACATCCTGACCGCCTCGCTGGAGGCCATGCGTATCGCGGTCTCGTTTCTGGATCCATCGCCTGAGTTCCTCCTTGTTGACGGCAATCACCAGGTACCGGTGCGCCTGTCTCAAAAATGTCTCAAAAAGGGCGACCGCCTCAGCCGGAGTATATCGGCGGCTTCGGTGATCGCAAAGGTATACCGCGACAGGATCATGTGCTCATGTGATAAATCTTTCCCTGGGTACGGTTTTACCAGGCACAAAGGATACGGGACCCGTCGACACTTGTCTGCATTGAAGGAGCTGGGTCCCTGCCGGATACACAGAAAGACCTTCCGAGGGGTTGTTGCGCCGACCGTGGAGACCTGAAAAGTCTTTTAGCTGAACAAGGTGCTTGGTGAAGTGACCAAGAGAAGACAGGCTCTGGGCAGATCAGGCGAGGACCTGGCCGTGGCAAGGCTACAGGCCCTTGGATATCGTATAATCGAGAGGAATTACCGTTCAAGATTGGGAGAAATAGATTTGGTGGCAAGAGACGGCGGCCGCCTGGTCTTTGTGGAAATCAAGACGAGGCTGGGGCCTGCCGAGGAGGCCAAGGCAGCCGTAGACCGCAACAAGCAGCGTCGGCTCCGCCGCTTGGCCTTGAGCTACATGAAGGAAAAGGGCTGCCCCGAGGCGCCGTGCCGCTTTGATGTTGTGGCGGTGGGCCTTGCCTCCGACCGCGCTCAGGTACAAGTGATTCGTAATGCGTTTTAGGGCAAGAGACGCTTGACTTGATGGATAAGCCTTTTCACAGTAAGAACGCATCCCCAGGCGCTGGGGTAGCACCAGGCGCCCTTTACGTTGTGGCCACTCCTATAGGAAACCTTGAGGACATCACCCTGAGGGCCCTGCGTATCCTCAAGGAGGTGGATGTGATTGCAGCCGAAGGCGTGGGGCACACCAGGAAGCTCTGCAGTTACTTTGGGATTCAGACACCGCTTACCGCCTACAACCAGCACAACCATAAGAGAAAGGGGCCGGCGATCTTGGAACGCCTCCGATCAGGTGAGGATGTGGCCCTTGTTTCCAATGCCGGCACTCCCGGGATATCAGATCCCGGCACAATGCTTGTGGGCGGCGCAATGGACGAGGGAATCCCTGTATCCCCCGTGCCGGGTCCGTGCGCTGCAGCGGCGGCGCTTTCCGCCTCAGGCCTGCGGTCGGACGGATTTTTGTTTGCGGGTTTTCTTTCCTCCCGAAAGGGACGCAGGCTGAATGAGTTGGCCTCTCTGGCCGCCGAGCGCAGGACCTTGGTCTTTTACGAGGCGCCTCACCGGATTATGGCGGCCTTGGGCGACATGATAGAGGCTTTGGGCGACAGGCAGGCGGTGGTGGCCAGGGAGATGACCAAGCTCCATGAGGAGATCCTCAGGGGGAGCCTGAGCGATATTGCCAGAGACATGGACTCGCGCCCGGCTCGTGGGGAGCTAACAGTGGTTGTGGAGGGTGGTCCGAGCGGGCCGAGCCGGGCGGATGAGGATCCAGGGCTCCAGGCAAAGGCAAAAGACCTGCTGGAAAAAGGTATGGGGGTTAGAGACGCCGCGGCCAAACTCTCCCTTGAATACAAGGCCGGATACAGGCATATTTATAGGGTCTGTTTATCCATGAAGAAGTCCATGCGTACGTACTGATTCGGGCGCAAAGGACGGCATGCCCCGTGTCCGGCCTTCTGGAATGCATGATGGAGCGGATAAAGGTCTTTCGCATATCCAATGAGTTGGGGCTCCACGCCCGCAGTGCGGCAAAGCTCGTGGAGCTCGCCGGGAAGTACAACGCCGGGCTGTATCTCAGCAGAGACGGAAATGAGGTTGACGGAGGCAGCATACTATCCATTTTGAGCCTCGCCTGCCCCAAAGGAACGGAAATCACAGTAAGGGCGGTGGGCGAGCAGGCTGACGACTTGATGGCCGAGGTGGGCCGTCTGTTCGAGAGCAACTTCGGGGAACCCCGATGATACAGGAAAATCAACATCTTACAGGAATACCTGTCTCCCCGGGCATCATATTCGGGAAGGCCCGGGTGATAGACCGTTCCCGGGTCAAGATCCTTTACCAGTACCTCATAGGGGATGAGCAGGTACACCATGAAGTGAAGCGCTTCCGCGAGGCGTTATCCGCCACCAAGGACTATATCGTTGCGCTCAGGGAAAGGATGCCCGAGCCCTTGAAGGCCCACAGCTTCATCCTGGACACCCACCTGATGATTACAGAGGACAGCATGCTCTCCCAGGCCACGGAGCAGGCGATCCTCGAGGACAAGATAAACGCGGAATGGGCCCTTAAGAAGTCAGTCCAAAAGATAAGGCACCTATTTGAGCAGATACAGGATTCATACATTAAAGAACGAATAAACGATGTAGAAAGCGTAGCCCAGAGGATACTCCTAAACCTCGCGGGAAAGGAGTTCGACAGCCTTTCCGAAATCCAGGAGAGGGTGATCATTGTGGCCCATGACCTCTCCCCGGTGGATACAAGCGAGATGAATATCGGTAAGGTGATGGGATTCATCACCGATGTGGGCGGCCGCACGTCACATACCGCCATTATGGCCCAGTCCCTGAAGATACCGGCGGTGGTGGGTCTGGAAACCGCCACCGAGGTCATCCCGGACGGCACCCTTCTCATAGTCGACGGAAACAAGGGCGAGGTGGTCATAAACCCGGATGATGAGACCATCATCAAATACCAGGAAAGGCAGCTCCAGCATCAGAGATATGAGTCCAGGGTCTTGCGCCTCAGTCACCTGCCGGCAGAGACCGTGGACGGGTACCAAATCGCGGTCAAGGCCAACATAGAATTCCTCGAAGAGGTGGTGGTGGCTTTGGATCACGGGGCTGAAGGGATCGGCCTCTACAGGACCGAGTTTCTCTTCCTAAGGGCCAGAGAGCTTCCCAGTGAGGAGGAGATGCTGGAGCATTACCGCCAGGTGGCGGAGATCGTGGCCCCTGCACCGGTGACTATCAGGACCCTGGACCTGGGTGGGGACAAGTTTTCTTCCACCCTCAGTCTGGGCGATGAAATGAACCCTGCATTAGGACTCAGGGCGATCAGGTTTTGCCTCAAAGAAGAAAAAATCTTCAGGCGACAGCTTAGGGCCATACTCCGGGCCAGCGCCTTCGGGAACGTCCGCCTGATGTTCCCCATGATCTCAGGGCTCCAGGAGGTGCTGGATGCAAAAAGAATCCTGGCAGATGTAATGAGGGAGCTCGACAACGAGGGAATAGCTTACGACCCCGGACTCAAGGTGGGGATTATGATAGAGATCCCCTCGGCCGTCACTGTCGCCGACCTCCTGGCCGAGCACGTGGACTTTTTCAGCATCGGCACCAATGATCTGATTCAATACGCCCTGGCCATCGACAGGATCAACGAGCACGTGGCTTTTATGTATCAGCCCTTTCACCCGGCGATCCTGAGGATGATCGCTCAAACGGCCGCGGCCGCCCGAAAGGCGGGGATCGAGGTGGCCTTGTGCGGCGAGATGGCGGGGGATGCCTTGTGCGCTCCCATACTGGTCGGTCTGGGAATCCAGGAGCTCAGCATGAACGCCGGGAGCATCCCCACCATCAAGAACGTAATCCGCTCCTTGTCGGTAAAGGAGGCGAAAAAAAGCCTGAAAAAGGTGCTCGGGCTGAGCACCTCCAAGGAGGTGCGGGACCTGGTCACCCGCCAGCACGCACAGTTGGAAGAAGCCATAGATCGCAAGACCCCCCTGGACTTTGAGGCGGACTCCAGGGTCGAGCAGGGGGTCTCATGAGCTATAGGGTGGTCTGCCAGAATCGAAAGGCCTCTCATGAATACTTCCTGGAGGAGCGCTTCGAAGCGGGCCTGGTCCTGGAGGGGCCTGAGGTCAAGTCCCTCAGGGATGGCAGGGCCAATTTGGTGGACAGCTACGCCAAGATCAAGAACGGAGAGGCATGGCTCTATAGCATGCACATCTCCCCATATCCCCACGCCCGGCACGTATCTCAGGACCCCACCCGCACCCGGAAGCTGCTCCTCACCCGGCGGGAACTCAAACGCCTGCTCGGCAAGACCCAGGAACGAGGCTACTCCCTGATTCCCTTAAAGGTCTATTTCTCGGGCAACTGGGCCAAGGTAGAGCTCGCCCTTGCCCGCGGAAAGCGCAAAGTGGACAAGCGCCGCAGCCTCAAGGAAAAGGAGATCAAAAGAGAGATGGACCAAGCCAAAAAGGACAAGGGCCATTGACTTCTCACCAATACATGCCTATAATTTTAATGAAGCAGTATTCCTGACCATCCCACCCGAGAGGGGGCGTAACGGGTTCGACGGGGATACGGAAGCTTAGGCTGCATACCGAGGTTCCATCTGCTCGTAAAACAGGTGGATTAAACACAGACGCAGACGATTATGCGTACGCCCTGGCCGCTTAATTGACGGCCAGCGTCCCCCCGGTTCTCTCCCGCGGAACCGGTGCGGGGCGTCGACTCAGCGGGATAGCTGAACCGACGAGCCTGTGCGTCGGTGAAGCGAAAGCTCTCACAGGATAGTTTCGGGGCGACCTCGCCCGATAGGAACCTCCGAGGCGAAATTTCAATATCGGGATAAGTATGTAGATGCCTAAGTGGAGTATTTCCGGACGGGGGTTCGACTCCCCCCGCCTCCACCAACTTCGTGTAATACCTTCAATTGGTTATTCCCTTCCAGGCTGCACAAAAGTTTGACGCAATTTTGGCGCGGGTTTCACGGCCGACTTAGTCTATCTTTACACTATCTTTAGATTTTCTTTGCCCAAGAGTCGACTCATAGATAAGATGACCATTCAAAACGGCGATAGAGCGAGGATTTTGAGAGGATGGATAAACCGCCAAAGACACGGGTACTAGACCAGGAACATCTCGAAAAACTCTCATTTCTGATAACGCTTGTGCTGGTCAGCGTAATCTTCATTTTTTTGCTCAAACCGTTTTGGGGCGCGATCTTCTGGGCATGTATGATCGGGCTGATCTTTTCACCTTTATACCGCCGCCTATTGACGGTCGGGAGGCCACGGCCCAACCTGGCGGCACTCGCAACCCTCCTGGCTTGCCTGGTCATCGGGATCGTCCCCGCGCTGTTTGTCATAGCCTCCTTTTTTCAACAGGGTGTCAGTCTTTACCACAGCCTTCAGAGCGGAGATTTCGATCTTGGCGCTCGCATTGAACGAATACAGACAGCGTTCCCGACGATTGAGCTTTTTCTCGAGCGATTAGATCTGGACCTGAGCAGTGTCCAGGCGCGACTTTCAGACGCGGCTCTCAGCGCCACCGGTTATCTTGCTCAAAACGCCGTTGAACTGGGACAGGGTACCTTGCAGTTTTTCATCAGCCTCGGTTTGATGCTTTATGTCGCCTTTTTCATGCTTCGCGACGGAGAGAAACTTGTGGGCCTTCTAGCCCGCGCCTTGCCCTTGGGCGATGAGCGTGAGCGTCTCCTGTTTGCTAAATTTGCTGAAGTAGCCCGTGCCACCATTAAAGGCAATCTGTTCGTCGCTGCCGTTCAGGGAACACTGGGAGGCTTGATTTTCTGGGCTCTCGATATCCGAGGGCCTCTGCTCTGGGGGGTGGTGATGACTCTTCTCTCCTTGATTCCCGTCCTCGGAGCCGGATTGATCTGGGGACCGGTCGCCGTCTACCTGTTTGCCATTGGCCAATGGCCTCAGGGACTGATTCTTACTGCCTTCGGGGCAGGTGTTATCGGTCTGGCCGACAACGTCCTTCGACCGCTTTTGGTTGGACGTGACACTAAACTGCCTGATTATATAGTCCTGCTTTCGACGCTCGGCGGCTTTGCATTATTCGGCATAAACGGTTTTGTCCTTGGTCCGTTGGTTGCCGCGCTGTTTATTGCGTTCTGGGAAATCTTCATACGGGAGTTCAACAGCCCGCAACCTGGCACGCCCAAAGAGGACGCCCCCTGAAAAATCGGCGGCTATAAGCACCATAGGCCGGCTACAAGATTGAGGGAGTTGTAAAAAGCCCCGGACCTGACCTGGTTATTTGCCCTCTCAATTTCAAGGGGTTACAATGTTCCCAGCGGCAGTGGAGTGGGTTTTTGCAAGACCATCAATATCTGATACAGGTATTCATTCAACGTTATATATCAGCTAAATTTATTAAGGAAAAACATGGATATGAAAGGATAGGCGTATAGTTTGCATAAATATATTTATTAATAGTACCTTGTAACAACAACGATTACAAATTAACTTCAAGGAGAAGTCCTTAAAAGGAACTGAGGTTTTGGTTGACCTCTTTAAATGTTTTTGAATCCGTCTTTTGGAGCTTGTAGCAGCACGGTGTGTGGGGCGGCGGGCAAGCCTTGATCCCTATAAAAAAAAGGTTCTGTCCCTTTACAAAAATCAAATCGAGATTATTTTATAATATTGTGGAATAGAATTGAAGTCAGGGCTCTTGGATCTTGCTTTTCTTCCCATCGGGCAACGATGCTCGTCAGCTCGGCCTTGCCTGATAGTAAGCGAGTGGGCCGACCCGGTCGCGGAGAGGATAAGGAGATTCGATGAGAGAAGTTCGTTTCCCGGAAAGCATAGAGCAACTAAAGCCAGGCGATCATCTTTGTTGCATATATGAGACAGAGGAACAGCACCGCGACTTACTGACCCCATTCCTCAATCAAGGGCTGATCCAGCAAGAGAAGGTCTTCTATATCATCAACCACCACAGTTCCGGGGATATTTTGGATTATCTCCGAAGCGCCGGGCTGAAGGTGGAACCTTATCTGGAGGCAGGGCAATTAAGAATTCTGGCCCCTGAGGATACCTACCTGCGAAACCGGGTGTTTGATCCGCATGAAATTATCGCCCTCCTTGAAACCAACACAAAACAGGCCCTGGCCGAGGGATGGGCCGGTCTTCGTGTGACCGGGGAGATGACCTGGGCCTTACAAGGGATGCCCGGATCTGACCGGCTGATCGAATACGGGGCCGAGCTCAACAAGTTTCTCCCAGGAAGTCATTGCATCGCCTTATGCCAATATGATCGGCATAGCTTCGAGCCCCAGGTGTTGTTGAATGTGCTCCGCACCCATCCGACTGCGGTGATTGGTACGGAAATATACCGAAATTTTTATTATGTTTCTCCCGAGGCCCTCCTCGGTACAAGGCCTGTCGAGGCGGAGTTGCAGCGTTGGATCGAGAACTTAGTCGAGCATAAGCGGGCGGTAGAGGCCCTGCGAGAAAGCGAGGAATACCAAAGGGCGATGATTGCGGCCTCTCCGCTGGCCATTTTCAGCCTTGACCCGGACGGCCGTGTTCTGACCTGGAATAAAGCCGCTGAAGGCATCTTCGGCTGGTCTGAAGAAGAAGTGGTGGGGAGGTTCCTGCCCATTGTCCCGGAGGATCAGCTGGGGATATTTACCAAGCTGCGAGAGCGCGTCATCGGCGGGGAAGAATTTTCACAGATCGAATTGACAAGACGGCGCAAG
>JBKHIW010000355.1:0-2793 GCA_046538465.1 Desulfobacteraceae bacterium
GGCTCATCTTGTACGCCACTGTGGTTTCGGGGTTCCGAATTTGGATCTTGCTTTATGGAGTGCGTCCAATTCTCTGACTATGGTGGTACAGGAAGAGTTGCATCCTTACCACCGAGAAGTCGGTAAACAGCCGTCCCTGAGGGATATGCATCTACACCGTCTTCCCTGGCCTTTAGCCGAGCTTGAAGAACTGGGAGAGACGCCGGTCGAGATGCGGGTGACACTGTCATATTTTATAGAACCCAATCCCTCGGAGCGGGGGTTTCGATCCCGTTACCTGTATGAGTCCTATGGCTTGCGCTTTGATGTGAAGCGGCCACTGGAATCGGAATATGAGTTTCGGGCGAGAATAAACGCGGCAGCACGTGATGAAGAGCAAGGGGAACGTGGTGGCGGCGATGACCCCTCCTGGATCATTGGGCCTCAAAACAGGCATAAGGGGTCTTTGCATTCAGATATCTGGCAGGGCAAGGCTGCAGAACTTGCTAATCGCGGGAGACTGGCTGTCTATCCGGTTGCAGGATGGTGGAAAACGAGGACGCGGCTGGAACGATATGACATGGCAGCGCGGTACGCACTAGTGGTTTCCATTCGTGCGCCAGAGATCCCGATAGATCTCTACAACGCCGTTGCCAATCAAATCGCCACGGTTGTTGAAGTGGGACACTGAGATGACGCTCAGGATTGCCGCCATTTCGTCCAGGTGAATCTGCCCCTGCGGTACAGCCAATTTGTCAGTTTTCATCGCTCGAAGCCATTCCCATCCAATAGTATGGTTTTCCACCGGCGGCGCAGTCGTCGCGGACCCGATGATATCGATCAGGTCTGAGCCGTAGTAGTTGAGCGGGCTACACAGCCTGGAGGAACCAGCCGATTACGGAGGACTATCCCTACCTCTCTACCCCGACGGCCTCGTGCTCAAGCGTACCTGGGCCGGTGAAGAGACCAACGTCTCCGTGCTCGTGGCCATCGGGGTCAACGAACACGGTTACCGCAAGGTCCTCGGCATCGTCGAGGGCGCCAGGGAGGACAAGGCCGGGGCACTGCAGAAAAGAGCGAAAAACTCTTTACACTACCAACTTGTCTCATTGGAATGAGGACCGTATCGAGGAGCGCGGAGTGCGGCTCTTCGATGTCGCGCGGCAGATCTGGCAGAATCCCGAAGGCGATGGGCAGGGCTTTGTTGAATAGGTTTTCTTACCAATTTGGTAAAGAAAAATATTGACAACTAGGTGGGAATGGACTTACGTTTTAAAAACCGCCGGCTCGAAAAACGTTGTAATGATTTCACCAAATTGGTTCAGAAGTACGGCCAAAATAATGCCAAATGGATTACTCGAAGACTGAATCAGCTCAGCGCCATGCCCAACCTGGCCGTGGCCCTAAAGCTGCCTCAACTGAGGTGCCACGAACTCGAGGGCGACAGGAAGGGGCAGCTCGCTGTCGATGTGAGGCAACCCTTTCGGCTGGTCTTTGAGGTGGACCAGGACCCCGTGCCGAAAAAGGAGGACGGGGGCCTTGACTGGACAAAGGTCGAGGCTATCAAGATCATTGCCATCGAGGATTATCATGGGAAGCGAAAGAAGAAATGAGTATCGGCCCAGTGTAGTCTACCCTCCGGGGGACACCCTGCTGGAGACCATCGAGGCCATGGGCATGTCCCAGGCCGAGCTTGCAGCGCGGATGGGGGTCACCGAGAAGCATGTGAGCTCGGTGGTGAAGGGAAAATCGCCTATCTCAGAGGGTACGGCCCTTAGGCTGGAACGGGTGCTGGGGATCGATGCTGCATTCTGGAGGAACCTGGAGCATCTCTACCGCCGTCACCTGGCCGAGCAGGAGGAGCGGAAACGGTTGGAGCAGAAAAAGGCTTGGCCGGAACGTTTTCCCTTGAAAGAGATGATCCGGCGGAAATGGATCGATTTCTATGAGGACCCGGTGGACCAGCTCACCGAGCTTCTCTCCTTTTTCGGCGTGGCCACGTGGGAGAGCTGGCAGGACCTGTGGACCAAGGATGCCGCCTATCGAACGTCTCCGGTCTTCGAGATCAATCCGAGCGCCATGGCGGCCTGGCTGCGGAGGGGAGAGCTGCTGGCGCAGGAGATCCCATCGGAGCCGTTTGACGGGAAGGCGTTTCGCAGGCTGTTGCCCGAGCTCCGTGCCTTGAGCCTGCAACCGGTGGATGAGTACCTGGGGGAGCTGCCAAGACGGTGCGCTTCCTGTGGTGTTCTGCTGGTCTTTCTAAAGGAGCTTCCAGAAACCCGGGTGAGTGGCGTGGCGCGGTGGCTGAGCAAGGACAGGGCCCTTATCCAGTTGAGTGATCGGTACAAGACGGATGATCATTTCTGGTTCGCGCTCTTCCACGAGGCCGCGCACATTCTGCTTCACGGGAAACGGGACGTCTTCATTGAGGAGGATATTGGAAAAGGGACCGGCGAGAAGGAGGAGGAAGCGAACCGTAAGGCCTCTGAGTGGCTGGTCCCATCCGAAGGACCCTACCGGGACTTGATCGCGCGAAGGCGTATTCGGCTCATCGATATCGAAGAGACGGCCGAGGTCATGGGAATCGCCCCCGGCATTCTTGTGGGTAGGCTTCAGCATGACAAGGTGATTCCCTTTTCCCATGGCAACCGACTGAAGAAAACTATCCGCTTTCCCTGACGGGCTATCACAGTCCGTGTTTAACCCATTCTGAGAAAACAGGCAGGGTTTTTATCGACTAATCCAGGAGGGGTAACAAAGGATCAGGTTTCCAAGTCGACGACCTTGCAGTCGTCCGGTGTGCGGAGATCGAAG
>JBKHIW010000356.1:0-2790 GCA_046538465.1 Desulfobacteraceae bacterium
ACCTGCGGCGATTTCAAAAGAGTTCATTCTGAAACCGTCCGAAGGAAATCCTATGCGACCCCGTGTGCAGCGTTCTATGAGGTGATCCAGGAGACTTGTTCACGGCCATCGGATGCAGTCTGCTCCTGGCCACGCTTTGGTGGGCGGCAAGAGGGATCTGGCTTACAAGGGCTGCATGAGCGGTTTCGCAGTAGGCACCCCGGAGGATGTCCCCAGCCGCGGCCGGGAACCCCAGGAGGCCAAGAATGCAGAACGCGACCTCGGAGTGCGTCAAGGTTCGATGGACTCGGCGCCCCGGGAAACCTTTCCAACCATCGCAACAGAAAAATGCGGCAAGGAAAAGGCAGACACCATGAATACCATGACAAGAAGGAACTTCATCAAGGCAACCACCCTGGCAGGTGCTTCCCTGGTCGGGGGCAAATTCCTCGTTTCCAACGGCCCCAAGCTTTCCTCCCTGCTTTCAACCCCTGCACCGGCACGAGCGGCAACGGAAAAAAGGATTGCCCATGCGGTGAGCGACGTGGACGGCCACTCCCAGTGCATGATGAGGCTCTACACCAAGGGGGGGAAGGTGATCGGGGTTCGAGGAAATCCCTCGGACCCGGAAAGCAAGGGGGCCCTGACCGAGCGGGGCAGGCACATGAAGGAGATTCTCTACGCACCGGACCGGCTGAAATACCCCCTGAAGCGTATGGGCGAACGAGGGGAAGGACGCTGGAAGCGCATCTCCTGGGAGGAGGCCCTGGACAGGGTTTCCGAGCGGTTGAAAAGCGTCAAGCAGACAATCGGCGCAGAGGCCATTCACTTCATGCACGGGCACTACCACAGCGGAGACATCCTGGGCTCCTACCTGCCCCGGCTGGCCAACCTCATCGGAACGCCCAATGTCTCCAACCCGAGCCACGTGTGCCACATGCCCCGGGTCTTCCTGGAGTTCAGGTTCGATCTCGGGGCCGTCTTTCCTCCGGATGTGGCCCACTCGC
This sequence comes from Desulfobacteraceae bacterium, assembly GCA_046538465.1. GTDB lineage: Bacteria > Desulfobacterota > DSM-4660 > Desulfatiglandales > HGW-15 > CAZYJR01. The sequence goes on from JBKHIW010000356.1 coordinate 987, forward strand.
GGTGCCTCCTGCTCTGGGGTGGGAATCCCAAGGCCACGAACAAGCCTCAGGAGATCGCCATTCGCAAGGCCCGAAAACACGGCATGAAGCTGGTGGTCATCGATCCCAGAGTGACTCCATACGCCGCGGAAGCGGATCTTCACGCCCAGCTGAGACCCGGGACGGACGGGGCCCTGGCCCTCGGTCTCCTCCACGTCATCACCAGGGAGGGCCTCTATGACAAGGATTTCGTAAAAGAATGGACCGTCGGGTTCCATCGCCTGGTCGAACACCTCGAGGCCTACACCCCGGAACGGGTGGAGGAGATTACCTGGGTGCCGGCCGAAACGACTCGGAAGATCGCCAAGCTCTATGCCACGACCCATCCTGCCTGCATCAGCCCGCGCAATGCCCTGGACCAGCACACGAACACCTCGTGTGCCATTCGGGCCATTGATATCCTCATGGCCGTGACCGGCAACTTGGACGTAAAGGGCGGAAACATCATGGTCCTTCCCCTCTCCATGGCCATGAAGGACATGAAGCTCTACGACAAGCTCCCTCCAGAGGCGGAGAAAAGGAAGATCGGGACTGAAAAGAGCCTCTACTCCAGGCTTTCCAAGACCTGGCCCTCCGCTCATACCCCGTCGGTCTGGGATGCGGTTCTTCACAGCGATCCCTATGCGGTCAAGGCCATGTTCGTCATGGGCGCCAACCCTATGCTGGCCTGCGCTAATGCACGGGTCGTCGAGGGCGCACTTCGCAGTCTGGACTTCCTCGTGGTGGCGGATTTCTTCCTGTCCCCTACGGCGGAGCTGGCCGACGTCGTGCTGCCGGCGGCTACGTTTCTGGAGACCACCCGCTTTGTCACGTACGACACCCACGCGGACCATGCCTGGAATCGGTCCTCCCGCATCGCTTTGAGCCCCAAAGTCGTAGAGCCTCAGGGGGAGTCCCGATCGGACTGGCGAATCCTCCGCGACCTCGGAAGGGCCATGGGGTACGGGGATTTCTTTCCCTGGAACGACGAGGAGGAGGCCATCGACGAGCAGCTCGAGCCGCTCGGCCTTACCTGCGAAGACCTGCGCGCTTACCCCGAAGGCCTGGTCGTGGACGAGCCCCCGTTCCTCTACAAGAAGCTCAAGGGTCCTTTGGGTGCGATCGTGCGGAAGGTCCTGAAGATGACGAAGTTCCGGGACTACCCGGACATGTACAAAAAGTACGAGGCCAAGGGGTTCATGACCCCGTCGAAGAAGGTGGAGATCTATTCAGAACGTCTGAAAGAGCTCGGGGCGGATCCCCTCCCGGTCTTTCGGGAGCCCGCGGAGAGCCCCGTATCCCGGCCCGATGTGGCCCGGGATTATCCCCTCATCCTGATCGCCGGGACCAAGCTCGCACCTTACACCCACACCATGATGCGCAACATCCCTGCGCTGAGGAAGCAGTGTCCGGAGAACCTTGTGGAGATTCATCCGAAGACGGCTTCAACGCTCGGCATTCGGGAGGGGGAGAGGGTGCGCGTGGAGTCCCTGCGGGGCGGTATCCTCTGCCCGGCCCACCTGACCGAGGCCATCGACCCGCGGGTGGTCCACCTGTATCACGGGTTTCAGGAGAGCAACTGCAACCTCCTGACGGATCACCGGGCCTGTGACCCGATCACCGGTTCCACGGGCCTCAAATCGTCCCTGTGCCGCGTGCGGAGGGCGGCCTGATGAGGCATCCCTCTCAGGAGAAGGCGAAATGGAAGTGTTTTCTTTGTTTCCAGGTACGTCAAGGGGATTTTTTATATCCTATTATATATATATTAAACTTAATTTTCATATTT
>JBKHIW010000357.1:0-2788 GCA_046538465.1 Desulfobacteraceae bacterium
GCCCTGGGGACCGCCGCTATGCTGGCCTTTGGGATGATGTTTTTGGCCGCGGCCGCCGCCCGGCATGGCTTGGCTCCTTGGGACTTGGTCCAGGGCTATTTCAGGGAGAATCTCTTGTCTGCGCTGACCGCCCACGACGCGGGCGGTGTCGAGGGCACAGCCGAGATCAGCGGCTACGGCCGGACGCTTGTTCGAGTGATTGATTGGGTTTACCCCTCCCTGGTGGTGGTGGGCGGCGGAGCGGCTGTCTGGGTGAACGTGCTCCTCAGCCGACCGCTCCTGAGGACCGCGGGATTGCCGGCGCCGGACTTGGGCCGGCTGGATTTGTGGAGGGCCCCGGAGCGTTTGATCTGGGTCTTCATCGCGGCGGGTTTCGCTTTATTTTTACCCTGGGAGGGTGTAAGATTTGCAGCCGTGAACGTATTGGTGGTGGTCTCGGCGGTCTATTGCTTCCAGGGGCTCTCGATCCTCCGGTTTTACCTCGAGAAGTACCGGGCCCCGCGCCTCCTGCGGGCTGCGATCTACTTCGTGATCCTGATTCAACAGTTTTTTATGGCGGGGCTGGTCTTGGCCGGCCTTATCGACCAGTGGGCCGATTTTAGAAAGAGGGCCGGGGAGCGGGGGCCCCGGACGCATAGTAGGAGGGATGAGAATGAAGATAATTCTTAGGCAGGACATAGACGAGCTGGGCTATGAAGGCCAAGAGGTGGACGTGGCCAAAGGGTATGCCCGCAACTACCTGATCCCCAAGGGGCTCGGGCTGGAGGCCACCGATCGGAACAGGAAGCTCTTCGAGATGCAGAGGAAAAAGATTGAGGTGCGCAAGCTCAAGGCCAGGGAGCAGGCCGAGGCCCTCAAGGATCAGCTGGAGGGTGTGACCTTGACTATAGCCCAGAAGGCCGGAGAAGAAGGCAAGCTTTACGGCTCAGTGACCTCCATGGATATATCCGAGGCCCTGGAGAAGAAGGGTATAGTCGTGGATCGCCGGAAGATACTGCTTGAAAAACCCATCAAATCTCTAGGCGAATACGATGTTGAGATTAAGATCCATCCCGAGTTGACCGCAAAGATCAAGGTGGTGGTGGAGGCTCAAGAGGCCTAGGACGTACCCGGGGAGGCTGCCATGGCTCGACCAGAGGAGAAGGTTCAAGAAACCGGCCCCGCCAAGGTCCCACCGCATAATCTGGAGGCGGAGCAGGCCATACTGGGCGGCATCCTTATCAACAACGAAGCCATGAATCTGGTCATGGACATCCTGAGCGAGGGTGATTTTTACAGGGAGGCGCACGGCCACCTGTTCGCGGGCATGGTGGATCTCTACAACAACAGCGAACCCGTGGACTTGATCACCTTATCGAACCACCTCAAGCAGCGAAACCTCTTGGACAAGTCCGGGGGGCCGGAGTACATGGCCTCTCTGGCTGATTCGGTGTCCACCTCGGCGGGCATAGCCCACCACGCGCAGATCGTCAGGGACCTTTCCATAAGGCGGAGGCTGATCAGGCAGTGCTCGATGATATCGGATTCCTGCTTTCAGAGTTGGGACCGCTCGGAAGAGCTCCTCGATATGGCCGAGCAGATGATCTTCGAGATCGCCGAGGAAAAGACCGGCGACGGCCTCGCTCCCATGGAGGCGGTGGTCAAGGACAGCTTCAGGAGGCTGGAGAGCATCAGCGAATCCGACGGCTTCCTCACCGGGACCCCTTCCGGATTCGACGATTTCGACAGACTGACCACCGGGCTTCAGCCGTCTGACTTGATCATAATCGCTGGCCGGCCGAGCATGGGCAAGACCGCCTTCGCCTTGAACATCGCCCACAATGCGGCCGTGAAGACGGGCAAGGGAGTGGCCCTGTTCAGCATGGAGATGTCAAAGCTCCACCTCGGCTTGAGGCTCTTGGGTTTGAGCGCCGGAGTGAATGCGTCCAAGCTCAGGACCGGGCATCTCTCGGAGAGAGACTGGCAGAGGCTGACCCAGGCCGCGGACCGGCTCTCCGAGCTCCCGATCTTTATAGACGACACCTCCGGGCTGGGGGTTTTGGATATGAAGGCCCGGTGCAGGCGGCTTCTAAAGAAGAGCAGGCTTTGCCTGGTGATCGTGGATTATCTGCAGTTGATCCAGGGCAGGAGGAACGCTGAGTCGAGGCAACTGGAGATATCCGAGATATCACGACACCTAAAGGCGCTTGCCAAGGACCTCGATGTGCCGGTCCTTGCCCTGTCGCAGTTGAACCGCAAGGTGGAAGACCGCCCCAACAAACGACCCCAGCTCTCGGATCTAAGGGAGAGCGGGGCCATTGAGCAGGACGCAGACGTGATAGCCTTCATTTACCGTGATGAGGCTTATCATCCTACGACGGAAGAGAACCGCAATTTGGCCGAGATCATCCTGGCCAAGCAGAGGAACGGTCCTACGGGTTACTTCAAGTTGACCTTTGAGAAGGAAAGCACCCGGTTCAGAAACTACGCCGGAAATCAGTTCTAGGCGGGGCCGGAGCTCTCCCGGCGCCGCTGCTGGAGGGAGGAGTACCGAAACCATCGACCCGGTCTACGGCAAGACCTCGGGCCTCAAGGCAGGCCAACTCAAGCGGCTCCAGCGCATGTACCGCGCCAAGATCCCGCCCGGGGCGGTCATAACCCCTGAGCTTGCACGAAGGGTTGCCGCACTTTCCTGGGAAATCCAGAGACAGGTGGGTCTTTTGATCACCAGAAAGGGCGGAGTGGCCTTTGTAATGGTGGGGGATGCAAAGCACATATGGATTCCCGACCTGGGCCGGGTGAGGCTGGG
>JBKHIW010000358.1:0-2780 GCA_046538465.1 Desulfobacteraceae bacterium
CCCGGGTCCCTGAGAGCGCCTCTGCAGCCGATGCTACACCCTTTTCCTGATCCACGTACTTGCCGGCTTCTTCTTCCGGGTCCAGGGACTGGTCTTGCTCGAAAATCAAGGCAGCCAGGGGCTCCAGGCCCTTTTCCTTGGCCGCCGTGCCCCTGGTCCTCCGTTTGGGCCGGTAGGGGAGGTAAACGTCTTCGAGCGAGGCCATGGTTTCCGCCCCATTGACTGCGGCTTCGAGCTCCTTGGTAAGGAGTCCTCGCTCTGCGAGGCTCTTGAGTATGCTCTCCCTGCGTTTTTCGAGCTCCTCGAGCTGCGCCTGCCGGTCCCTCACCGCTGTTACCGCCACCTCGTCCAGGCTGCCCGTGGCCTCCTTCCTGTACCGGGCGATAAAGGGCACCGTGGCCCCTTCCTGGATGAGACTCGAGACCGCCTCCACCTGCCAGGGCTTGAGGCCCAGCTCTTCCGCAATACGTCCTGTGTGCCTTCGTTCCATGTGTAACCGCCGTTCAAAGAGATCCCCCGCTCCGGGGCCTTCATCCGCCGGACTATAACCTCGCCGCTGCACCCAGTCAACACGCGCCTTGGCAGCCGGTAGTCTTCCTGATACGTTCATGCGCTACTGGCTTCTAAACCTCTCCAAAGGGCTCGGGCCCTCTTGATGGTCGACAGGGTGATTGCAGTAATTCGCCGTCCATGGCATATTCTTCCTCGAGGATTGATTTACACTGCGTGAATTATCCAGGATGGACCGTTATCTGGAGCTTTGGGGTTACTTTTGGAGCCGGCGGCCGCAAACAAGGCGGATGCCTGTTCGAGCCGCCTGGAAAGAGAGGTCGAGCCATGAGACCAAGAAGGGCAACAATCATAGTCGTAGCAGCCGGCTGCGCCACCTTGACCTGGCTATCGGCCTTTGCCATGGCATCGCCCCAGGGCGGTGATATCGAAGAGTTCGCCAGGAATATCCACTGGCTGGGGCACGATTCCTTCAGGATCGAGGCGGGTGGCCTGGTGATCTACATCGACCCGTGGGAGATTTCCGACGGGCCCAAGGCTGACATCATCCTGATCACCCATGATCATCGAGACCACTGCTCACCCGAGGACGTAGCCAAGATAAGAGGCAAGGACACAGAGGTGGTGACGGTCGAGGCGGCCGCCTCCAAGCTCTCTCCCCCGGTGACGGTGGTCAAGCCCGGGGATGCCCTCACCGTCAAGGGCTTTCGGGTAAAGGCGGTGCCTGCCTATAACGTGGACAAGTTCCGGAGCCCGGGCGTTCCTTTTCATCCCAAGGAGGCCGGCTATGTGGGATACCTGATCACGGTCGAAGGGGTCACGATCTATCATGCAGGGGATACCGACCCCATTCCTGAGATGAAGGAGATTAAAACCGATATAGCCCTTTTGCCGGTAAGCGGGATCTACGTGATGACCGCCGAGGAGGCGGTGACCGCGGCCGACCAAATCAAGCCCAAGCTCGCCATCCCAATGCACGTGGGAAAGGGCATAGGCTCCCTGGAGGACGCCGAGCGGTTCAAGAAAGCCGCCTCGGTCCCTGTGAAGATTCTCCCCATGGAGTAGGGGGGATCGGCGTGCTCACCGGGCGAGGGGCTGCGGGTTCAGAAATCTGTGGTTTGAGGGGGAGTGGAGGAGAGGATGGTGCGGACCTTGTTGGCCAGGTCATTTACTGAGAAGGGCTTTTGGATGAATTCGACTCCTTCTTCCATTGTGCCTTGCTGGGTAATGACCCTGGCGGTGTACCCGGACATGTAGAGGACCCTTATGTCGGGTATGATCTCCTGGATTTTTTCCTTGAGCTCCTTTCCGCTCATCACGGGCATGATCACGTCGGTCAGGAGTAGGTGAATGGGGTCAGGGTGGTTCCTGACCAGTTCCAGGGCCTCGTCCGGCCGGGAGGCGGTAAGGACCGTATAGTCGTAACGCTCCAGGATCTTCCTGGATAGATCCAGGACCTGGTCCTCGTCTTCCACGACCAGGATGGTTTCGTTTCCCTTCATGGGCCGTTCTTTGTGTTTAGTCTCCGGGGAGAGCTTCTCCCCCTGGAACCGTGGCAGATAGATATTGAATGTGCTTCCCTTGCCGGGCTCACTGTAGACGTGTATGAGCCCTTTGTTTTGTTTAACTATGCCGTAGACCGTGGCCAGACCCAGACCGGTCCCCTTCTCCTGGGACTTGGTGGTGAAGAAGGGCTCGAATATGTGGTCCAGGAGCTCAGGGTCCATGCCGGAGCCGCTGTCGCTGAAGGAAAAGAGCACATAGTCGCCCGGCTCTGCATAGGGGTGGAGTTTCTTGTATTCATTGTCCAAGGTCACGTTGGAGGTCTCAATGGTGACCGAGCCCGCCCCGGGCAGGGCATCTCTGGCATTGGTGGAGAGGTTGGCCAGGATTTGGTCTATCTGGGAAGGGTCCATTTTGACGGGCCAGAGGTCCTCTGCCGGGGAGAATATTATCTCCACGTCCTCGCCCATGATCCGTCTGAAGAGATTGAGCTGCCTGGAGATCTCATGGTTGAGATCAATGACCTTGGGATCAATGATTTGTTTTCTGGAAAAAGCGAGGAGCTGCTTGGTCAACTGGGCGGAGCGCTCCGCCGCCAGGTGGATTTCTTGGATGTCCCGGTGGAGTCTTTCGCCGGGGGCGGTGCGTGTAAGGGCCAAGTCTGCATAACCGAGGATTACGTTGAGCATGTTGTTGAAGTCGTGGGCCACTCCGCCCGCCAAGCGTCCCACGGCCTCGAGCTTCTGGGAGTGGCGCAGCTGAGCCTC
>JBKHIW010000359.1:0-2779 GCA_046538465.1 Desulfobacteraceae bacterium
AACGGTCGGAGACTACTCGCTTAAGTGCATCGAAACACCGGGCCACACCAGGGGGCACATATGCCTCTATGAGCCCGACAGGAAGATCCTGATTGCCGGCGACCACGTCCTTGTGGACATAACCCCCAACATCACCTCCTGGTCTGACGAAGGCAATCCCTTGAAACAGTACATGTCAAGCCTGGACAAGGTCTATGAGCTGGACGTCGATCTGGTACTGCCCGGTCATAGAAGGGTTTTCAGGAACCACAGGGAACGGATCGAGCAGCTCAAGCACCACCACCAGGAGAGGCTCGACGAGGTAGTCTCCATCCTCGAGAACGGGCAACGAACCGCCTACCAAGTAGCCTCCCAAATGAGCTGGGACATGACCTATGACTCCTGGGACGTCTTCCCCTTACCTCAGAAATGGTTTGCACTTGGCGAGGCCCTGTCGCACTTGAGGTACCTTGAGGAAGAGGGGCAAGTACAGAATCAAGCCCGAGACGGAGTGGTCGTCTACTGGCTGACGTGAAAGATGGCAAGAGGAGGACAAATGGGACGCCCGAAGAAGACCCAGACAGGAAGGATTTATCAACTCAAAGTAACGCTCAAGGGCATCAGGCCACCCATCTGGAGGCGCATCCAGTTGTCCGGCGATATCAAGCTCAACAGGCTCCATGAGATCCTGCAGATAGTCATGGAATGGTGGAGCTACCACCTGTATGCATTCACCATCGGGGACACACATTACGGCGATCCCGACCCCGAGTATGAGGACTATGGACTCACCATGAAGGACGCCAGCCACACCAGGCTGAGCAGTGTGGTTCAAAACGAGAAGGAAAAGTTCGTATACTTGTACGACTTCGGCGATAGCTGGGAGCACGAGGTACAGGTGGAGAAGATCCTGAACCCCGAGAGAGGGGTTCAATACCCGGTATGCCTTGCAGGCAGGCGGGCCTGTCCACCGGAGGACTGTGGCGGAGTAGACGGATACAAGGACCTGCTGCGAATCATCAGGGACCCTTTTGATGAAGAACACGACGAAATGATGCACTGGTTGGGTGGGGCGTTTGACCCGGAGGCGCTTGACATCGATGCCATTAACCGGGAACTGTATGAGTTTTTCATAGGGCAACCACCGGAGAAGCAGCAAAAGGTCGGCAGAAACGATCCCTGCCCCTGTGGCAGCGGGAAGAAATACAAGAACTGCTGCGGCAAGCTCGCGGAAAAGCAGGAGCAATTGCCACAACCTCCCCCTGATCGCAGGCTGATGGAACGGCACCTGCGAGCTATCAGCCAGTTAATAGAGGAGAAGGGACTTCAGTCCACCGATGAAATCAATGCGTATCTCCGGCAGTTCAATGCTCAGGGAAGTATACCGGAGTGGAAGCCCGAAACACCCCTGGAACAGGCCCAGGAACTCGTCTACCAGGCGCTGGAACAGGAAAACACGAAGGAAAGAATACGCCTGGCCATGCAGGCGCTGGAAATCTCACAGGATTGTGCAGACGCCTATGTTCTGCTGGCGGAGGAGGCAGCCGAACTACCCGAGCAGGCGCGGGACTGGTACCAGCGAGGGGTTGAAGCAGGGGAACGGGCCTTAGGCCCTGAGGTATTTACTGAGGCGGTGGGTGAGTTCTGGGGCATCATGGAGACGCGCCCTTACATGCGGGCCAGGGAAGGGCTGGCTGAGTGCCTCTATGTGCTCGGAGAAGATCAGGCGCCCATCGACCACTACAACGACATGCTCCGGCTCAACCCCAGTGACAACCAGGGAATCCGGTATAAGCTGCTAAGTGCGCTGATGAACAAGAACGACATAGACGCAGCCGAAGCCCTCCTGACCGAGTACGACGAGCCCACGGCAGAGTGGCTGTTCACACGTGCTTTGATCTCCTTCATCCGTGAGGGCGATAGCCGCGTATCAGGGGAGCTCCTTGGTAAAGCCATGACGGGAAATCCACATGTGGCGCCTTATTTACTGGGCAGACGGTTGTTGCCGGAGACCTTGCCGGACTACATGGAAATCGGCGGTGACAGCGAAGCTGTATCGTATGTAGCCGAGTTCGGAGAGGTATGGCTCGACACCCCTGGCGCACTCAAGTGGATGCATGAGGTGGTTCGAGGCAAAGCATAATACCATATCTACTCAGTGAAGAGAGGTGATAGAGCATGGAAAACAGGAAGACACTCGCAATAGACCTGGACGAGCTTTGCCAGGCGATGGAGGACGCTTCCTACGAGAACGAGTACTACCTTGACCTTGAGACGGGAGAGATACTGTTCCTCTCGGACTATATAGACGAGGAAGAGACGGATCGATTAAGGAAGGGCCTTGATGAAGATCCCGATCGCTACGAGCAGGTGCCGAGCGTTGACTCGCGCGAGGGTTACAAAGACATGGAAGACTTCATTGAGACGGTGGAAGACGAGCACCTTGCCGAGTTGCTGGAGGTAGCCATAGACGGGCGAGGTGCGTTTCGCCGGTTTAAGGACGTGCTGTTGAATTATCCGGAGGAACGGGAAAGGTGGTTCCGTTTCAAGGATGAGAGAATGCGGGAAAGGGTGTTAGAATGGCTTGAGGAGATCAGCATAGACGTGAGTGAGGATTCAACAAAGTCCAGTGACAAATAGACGAGAGCAAATCAAATCTTTAAGGCTTCAACACCCTGAATTTACGCTGAGCAGGATAGGCTCCCAGGTTGGTAAGACCCGTGAAAGGGTAAGACAGGTGCTCGTAGAGGAAGGTTTGCCAACCAGGGCGCTCAGGCCAAAGCGGTATTGTCCCAACTGT
>JBKHIW010000360.1:0-2776 GCA_046538465.1 Desulfobacteraceae bacterium
CCCTTGAAACTATTAGGGCAGATAACCAGCTCAGGGGCTTTTTGCAACTCCGTCAGGGTTGAGTATGCCCGATCCAGAGACAAACCAATCAAGGGACGTGATTCTGGACTCCATCAACGAAGGGGTCTTCACTGTCGATCAGGGCTGGCGCATTACTTCCTTCAACCGGGCTGCCGAACGGATCACGGGGATCACCAGGGGTCGCGCCGAAGGCAGGATCTGCAGCGACGTGTTTCACGCCAGCATCTGCCGGGATGATTGCGCGCTCAGCAAGACCTTCCAAACCGGCAGACCGGTTCTCAATACCACAGCCTACATAATAGACAATCACAACAATCGGGTGCCGGTGCGCATATCGGCCGCCGTCCTGAAGGACGACGGCGGCCGGGTGATAGGCGGTGTGGAAACCTTCCAGGATCTCAGGGAGATAGAGGAGCTGCAAAAGGAGCTCCAGGAGCGTTACACGTTCGAGGACATCGTGGGCAGGAGCCCTGAAATGATGAAGCTCTTCAAGGTGCTGCCGCAGATCGCAGAGAGCGGCAGTACAGTCCTCCTCGAGGGCGCGAGCGGAACCGGAAAGGAGCTCTTCGCCCGAGCGATTCACAATCTCTCCACTCGAAAACACGGAAGGTTCGTGCCGGTGAGCTGTGCGGCCCTTCCCGACACACTGCTGGAAAGCGAGCTGTTCGGCCACAAGGCAGGGGCCTTCACAGACGCCAGGAGGGAGAAGGCCGGGCGCTTTGCACTGGCAGACGGGGGCACATTATTCCTGGATGAAATCGGCGACATTTCCCCGGCACTTCAGGTCAGGTTGCTCAGGGTCTTGCAGGAAAGGATGATTGAGCCGTTGGGTGCCACAGAGCCCCGCAGTGTGGATGTGCGGGTGGTGTCGGCCACCAACAGAAATCTCGCAGATCTGGTCAAGGAGGGCCTCTTCCGCGAGGACCTCTATTACCGCATAAGGGTGATCCACTTGGTGCTGCCGAGCCTTAGCAGCCGACGGGAAGACATACCCTTGCTGGTTGACCACATAGTGGCAAAGCTGAACCGCAGGCAGGGAAAAAACATCGCCGGGGTCTCGGCCGAAGCCCTGGCCTGCCTGATGGAACATGACTTCCCGGGAAACGTAAGGGAGCTGGAAAACATAATTGAACAGGCGCTCGTCCTTTGCAGAAACGGGATCATCGAGGCCCGGCACCTGCCCCCGGAGTTCAGACGGGTTCAGGCCGCCCCCGGCGACATACACGGCCCCATGGATCTCAAGACCATGGAGCGGCGCTTCATAGAGCAGACACTTCGCTACCATCGGGGGAACCGGCTGAACGCGGCCAGGGATCTGGGTATAGACCCCAGCACGCTCTACCGCAAGATAAAGGCCCTGAAGATCCCGGTGCCCGGAAGCGATGGACGAGGTCGGAGGCAATAGAATTGCAATTTGCATTCTTATCCGGCGGGATTGGAAGCCAAAAGCGGTTCCCGATTCACGAAATAACTATTAACCCCTGTAAATTCAGAAACTTACCCAGCCATATCAGTTGGGGCTTGCCCGGGCACACAGTTTGCAGTATATGAATTAATCCAAGACACCGGCCCGGCATAGAGCCGTGGGGCGGTTTTTTATGTTCGAAGGAAACAATTAAAGTTACTCAAAGGAGCTGGTTTTGCTATGTCAAGCCTTCAAAAAGATAAACAAGAAGCGTCTCGAAAGGCCAAGATGGATCAGCAGGATATTGATATAAAAGAAAGACTTGGCCATATAAAAAATAAAATACTGGTAATGAGCGGCAAAGGCGGTGTCGGCAAGAGCAGCGTGGCCGCTTATTTGGCCGTGTCCCTGGCCAAGAGAGGCTGGAACGTCGGCCTGATGGACGTCGATCTTCACGGCCCCAGTATACCACGTATGCTCGGGCTGAAGGGGGAGCTATCTCCCGGAGGTCCTGGAAAGGCCCACCCCGTGAAATATCTGCCCAACATGGAGGTCATGTCCATAGAGGTGCTCATGGGCGACAAGGACGCGGCCACTATATGGCGAGGACCGTTGAAAGGCGGCATAATCAGGCAGTTCATATCGGACATCGAATGGATGGACCTGGATTTCCTGATCATTGATTCACCGCCCGGGACAGGAGACGAGCCCCTGACAGTGGCCCAGACCATTCACGATGCAAGGGCCCTGATTGTGACTACGCCCCAAGAAGTCTCTCTGGCCGATGTGAGGAAATCCATCAATTTCTGCCGTCAAGTCAAGATGGAGATCCTGGGCGTAGTGGAGAATATGAGCGGACTGAGATGCCCTCATTGCGGGGCCATGATCGATCTGTTCAAGTCCCAGGGCGGAGTGTTGACCGCAAAGAGAGAAAACCTCCGGCTCTTGGGCCGCCTCCCCTTGGACCCGGAGGTGGTGAAGAGCGGAGACGCGGGCGTCACCCGGATTTTGGAAGAAGAAGATTCCGATTTCAGCCGTGCGTTCAAGGAGTTGGTGCAGGGAGTGGAAAAAGCGCTGGCCCCGGGTGACGTGCCCGGCAGGGCTGAAGGGGCCGCCGGCTAAAACACTATCCGGCCTTTCCTGACATCATAGACTCCGGAGTATGTCAGGCGAAGATGAAGCACTGAGGTGATTGAGGGACTCGCGGCAGGAAAGTATCCTCTGCTGGGCTAGTGCATTCAGGCGGTCCGGGTTGGCCCCGGTGGTGCGCCCTTCCACCGGCCTGCCCTTCCCCCGAGCAAGACGCAAACGGCGGAGCAGCTCCTATATATGCGATCCTCTCTCCGCTTA
>JBKHIW010000361.1:0-2775 GCA_046538465.1 Desulfobacteraceae bacterium
CCGGCATCGGGTGCTGCTACCAGGATGTTTAAGACGCTCCTTTCCGTGCGCAGCCGCTTCGGCAAGGAGGTTGAGCTGGACAAGGTGACGGCCGGGGCGGAGAAGGGAGACGCCGAATGCGTCGAGTTCCTGGAGTTCGCCCGCGGGCTGAGGTCCTTTGCTTTTTGGGGCCTCCTCCGTTTGGTGATGAAAGAGGGCGGTGTGGACGCCGAAGAAGAGATCGCCAAGGGCCGCTACGGAGCTATCCTGGATTATCTATTGACTGATAAGGGCATGGGTGCAGCCGATCTTCCCAAGGGGTTGATTCCCTTTCACTCCTATCCCCAAGGCCCCCGGACTCCGGTGGAGGAGCACCTGGTGGAGGCAGCCAGGTACGTGCGGGGGGCGGACGGGACGGCCGGGGTTCACTTTACCTCTTCCCCCGGCTGGGACGATAAGTTCAGAGAGCACATGGAAGAGGTCAGATCAAGATACGAAGAGGGCGGCACCCGGTATATGGTGGAGGTCTCCATTCAGGAGCCGGCCACCGATACCATCGCCGTGGACATGGAAAACCGCCCGTTCAGGGACGAGGACGGCAGTCTGCTCTTTCGCCCCGGAGGGCACGGGGCCCTGCTGGAGAACCTGAACAACCTGGACGGAGATGTAGTTTTTGTAAAGAACATCGATAACGTAGTCCCGGACCGGCTCAAGGACCCTACTGTTACTTATAAGAAGGCCCTCGGCGGACTACTGATAAGGCTCCAGGAAGAGCTCTTCAGGCACGTGGAGAGCTTGGAGGCGGGAGACCTGGACGACGGGACGTTGGAGCGGATCTGGGACTTCGCCCTCCGGACCCTGGACGTGGGACCGCCTCCTGGGCAGGATAAGCTGTCACGGGAAGAGCGGATCGAATTCCTTCACTCCCGACTCAACCGGCCTTTGCGCGTCTGCGGCATGGTGCCCAACCAGGGGGAGCCCGGAGGAGGGCCTTTTTGGGTGAGGGACTCAGACGGCGGGGTCTCAAAGCAGATAGTGGAGGCAAGCCAGGTGGACGCCGAAGACCCGGAGCAGATGGAGGTATGGAGATCATCCACCCACTTCAACCCGGTGGATCTGGTCTGCGGATTGAGGGATTTCCGTGGGCGTCCTTTTGACCTCAAGGAGTTTCGGGATCCGGCCACCGGGTTCATCTCCATCAAGTCCAGGGGGGGGCGAGAACTCAAGGCCCTGGAGCTGCCCGGTCTGTGGAACGGCTCTATGGCTCATTGGAATACGGTCTTCGTAGAGGTCCCCATTGAGTCTTTCAATCCGGTGAAGACGGTCTTGGATCTTCTCCGCAAGGAACACCAGCCGGGATGAGGCCAAGAGAGGTCCCGGTGACATCCAGTCCGAAGCCCGCCCGCCGGAGCTGGAGTTCTTTCCTGGTACTGGGCCTCAAGGGCTTTTGTATGGGTGCGGCCGACGTGGTCCCGGGAGTTTCCGGCGGGACCATGGCCTTTATCCTGGGGATCTACGAAGAACTGATTACAGCGCTACGTTCATTTGACACCGAGTTTGTCCGACTGCTTTCGAAGGGGCGCTTCAGGGAGGCCCTGGAGAGGGTCTCTTGGCGGTTTCTGGTTTCCGTGGGCGTTGGAATCTTGGCAGCCGTCTTTTCTTTGGCCAGAGGCTTGAGCTGGCTGCTGGTCAACCAACCTGTATTGATCTGGTCCTTTTTTTTCGGGCTCATAGCGGCATCGGTCTTTACGGTCAGCCGCCGCGTCACAAGGTGGGGAGCGGCGGGCTTCGTCTCTCTGTTTTCAGGCGCCGCGCTCACTTACGCCTTGGTGGGCATGGTCCCTATGGAGACGCCGGAGACGCCTTGGTTTCTTTTTTTGAGCGGGGCCTTGGCCATATGCGCCATGATCCTGCCGGGCATATCCGGGGCGTTTGTACTGGTTCTTCTGGGGAAATACCTGTTTGTTCTGGAAGCGGTCAACCAGAGGGACATGGCGGTCTTGGCGATAACGGCGGCAGGGGCGGTTTGCGGTCTGCTGAGCTTTGCGCGGCTTCTCGAATGGCTCTTCAAACGGTATCACAACGCCGCAATTGCGCTGCTGACCGGCTTGATGCTTGGATCTCTGCGGAAGGTTTGGCCCTGGAAAGAGACGGCCTGTGCCGAGGCTGCATACCAGGCGAATGTGCTTCCCACGGCCTTGAACGCCGAGGCTGCATGGGCCCTGGGGCTGGCCCTGCTCGGATGCCTGTTGGTGATGCTGCTGCATTGGTGGGGGGAGAGAAAGTCAGGGGCTGCTCCCTGAGTCCGCGGGCAAGCATGGCATGTTGATTGCACAATGAAACAGGGGAACACGTTTTAGTGGCCGGGGTTCTTAGTTCGGGTGCCCGACGGCATGCCTCAGGGCCTGAAGATGTTTTTGCCCATGGAATTTGTTGAAAGAATAAGCGGTGAGAAGGCTCTAGATATATTCCGGCGGCTCAAGGAGGAGTATAGGCCGCTGCGGATCCTGGTGTTGGGCCTTGACTACGATCGGCTGACGATTGTAACCGGGGTGGAGATACAGGACGGGCGGCCTTTTCTGCTGGTGGATCACCCCTGGGGTTTCGAGGAGACCGTCCCTGAGCCGGAGGGGAGAAGAGTAAGGCTGGAGTTCAAGGACAAGAAACTAATCCCTCATTCGTGTCAGACAGTAATATCGCACGTGGCGGATAGGGATCTATGGTTGGAGAGCCCTGTCTTTGTGGAAAGAACTCAGAGGAGGAGGCACTTTCGAGTAGAGCCCCCCCAAGGGACCA
>JBKHIW010000024.1:0-13243 GCA_046538465.1 Desulfobacteraceae bacterium
CACCGCCACGTGGACCCGGCCCAAATGGATGACTCGGAGCGGGCCGCGGCTGTACCGGACGGGAGTGGCGGCTTTTATATAGGAATGGTGCTCCGGGAAGGCAAATGGAAAACCCGTTTCGGCATGCCATAGCAACGGATCCCTGGACAGAGGCCGAGGTCGACGTCCCTGACATCGGGAGGGGGGCCTTCGAGCTTTGTATAAGGGCGTTGGACCAGGTGGTCTCAGAGCGCCGAAGCTCCTCGGTGCTTCTTTTCGGCGAGGCAGGTACGGGCAAGACCCATCTGTTGGGCAGGCTTTACAGGCACATAAGAAGCAGCCCCGGATCGGCGCTTTTCGTTTCCATCCGTCTCCAGTCCAGCCCGCACCGCATCTGGCGGCATATCAGGAGGTGCTTCGTAGAAAGCCTCCTCAGGCCGGTCAAGCAAGGAGCGCCCCAACTGGATTGGGTTACAAAGGTCAGGCTCCATCAGATGGCCAAAAAAAAGGAAATCTCCTCACGCGAGCTGCGGGGGCTTGTCGAGCGCTTGGGCGAAGAAAAGCGCCTCTCGCCCAACCTTTGCCTGGTGCTGGAGCATCTTCTGAGAGGCCGGTTCAGGCGCGACGCGGCAGCCTGGCTGATGGGCCGCTCACTGCCCGAGTCGAGCCTGAAAAGGCTCGACCTGGTCCAGGAAGAGGAGGAGGAACCGGGCGAGGCAGAGTTTCTGGCCCGCGAAGTCGTTGAAGAGCTGCTCAGGCTCTTCGCCCCCATACCCGTGTTGTTCTGCTTCGATCAGGTGGAGGCGATCCAGAGGTACCCAAGGGACAAGGAGGGGCTTTTCGCCCTGGGCCAGGTGGTCCAGCACCTTCACGATCAATGCACCAACGTCCTCCTGGTTTCCTGCGTGCAGGCCTACTTCCTGGAGACCCTAGAGGATGCGGTCATGAAGCCCAACTATGATCGACTCTCGGTTTACAAATCCAGCTTGAATCCGCTGGACCAGGACCAGGCATTTGAGCTCGCACGCATGCGATTGAATTCCGGCGCGTTGAGCCCCGAAGTGCAGCAACGCTTCACCGCTCTCCTGGAGGACAAGCTCCGCGCATACATGACTGAGTCGGGCAAGACCGTACGCGAGGTCTTGCAGTTCTGTGCCGAGCTCTTTGAGACATGGGCCGGAGGAGCTCGGGCGGAGAGGCGTCCTTTCCCGGATGAGAAGTCTACGGATAAGTTCCTGGCCGGAGAATGGGGGCGAAGGAAGGAATCCGCTCTCCAAACGCTCACTCCCGAAGACACCGATGATCTGGTCCATGGGGCGCTTCCTCTTTTGGCTCATGTCTTTGACCAGGCCTGGCGGGAGGAGGATGCCGCCCGGCACCGGGACATAGATATAATCCTTGCCGGTCCGGGCAGGAGGGTGGGTGTCAGCCTCTGTAATCACAAGAACATGACCAGCCTGGCGGGCCGGTTGAAGAGGCTGCGGTCGCAAATGCGGCAAGGCGGCCTGGACGCCCTTTTCCTGGTACGCCATCCCTGGCTGAGCGTCAGTGCAAGGGCCAAGAAGACGCGCCAGTATCTGGAGGAGCTTCAGGGACAGGGGACGCTGCTGATCCAGCCGGACCGGGATGTCATGGCCGCATTGGAGGCCTTGCGGGGCTTGCTCGCCGACGCCAAGGCGGGGGATTTATCCGCGCAAGGGGGGACGGTCTCACCCAACACCGTTCTGGAATGGCTCAGGCGGGCCCTGGACGGTGGTTTGAGGGATCTTGCCGAGACCATCGTGGGCGGAAGGGAGGATCCCGGCAGGGGGGACTCCGCCCTCCTCCAAAGATTTCTCTCACTGCTGGAGGACCGAAAGGTAATCTCCATGGAAGAGGCGGTCCGGGAGCTGGATTGTGAGAAAGACCCCATCTTGCGAATGGCGGGGGAGCGCCCTTCACTGGTGGGGTATCTGGAAGGCCCCCCTGCGGTGCTCTTCCAGTACATCCCCGAAAGCTACACCTGGGATGATTAGGGCGAGGCCATGGCGGTAAGGCTTTCAGTGAGCCAAGTCAGGGAGGCTGTTTATCTGGCAGCGGGTGATTCCGAACCAGGCAGCCCCCGGCTCCCTGCCGGCGCGGCAAGCCTCCTGGGGCGGATATTCCACCAATCCTTCTCCTCTCTATACAGCTCCCATGGGCCCTACTCCTGGAAAGCGGCGGTCAGAGACGCACCGCCGCACAAAGAAGCGTGGCGGCAGGTGCTGGAGTCCCACGTCTATAAAAACCTCATCGGCCCCAGCCTCGGCCGAGAGCAAGCCCGCCTGCAAGAGGCCGCAGCCGGTGTTCTGTCCCTCTGGGAGGCGGCCAAGAATCTCAACCGGTGGATGGTGGATCTTCTCTGGGCCAAGGGCAATCCGCTGAAGACCGGCCCTCTTCCCGGCCTCAAGCTGTTTCCGAATGAGGACTTGAGCCTGGGCCTCCGAATGCCTGGATGGAGTGACTCGGTCCGGTTGGTCGGCGTCGCCGACCTCGTACTCAGGGTGCCGGCCGGGCCTGCATGGTGCCTGGTGGAGCTCAAGCTGGGCAGGGGTTGCCCCGAGGCGGACCTCGCTCAAGTCTGCCTTTATCATCTGATTCTGACCAAGGCCCGCAGGCGGGAATCGCAGGGCTCAGCCGCCTTGGTGGCCTTCCGCCCGGAAAAACAAGAGGTCTTTTTCTCCGCTCAAGAGCTCAAAGAGGCCCAGAAAAGGCTCATCCACCTGATCGGCAAGCTCGCCGGGGTCTTGCCGGGCGGAAAAGCGGAATCGAGATCAGCACTGCAGCATCTGGAACCGTCGCGCCGTCCCGCCCCCCTGGAGCCGCCCTCGCGCCTCGGGCTGGGCGAGCAGCTGGTCGCTATTTTCAAGGAATACGGCAGACCTGTCTCCATTGACGGTGAACCTGTTAAAGGGCCCGCCTTCATCCGCTATCCCTTGAAGCTGGAAAAGGGGGTGAAAATCCAGGGCGTCCAGAAGGCCGCCAAGGAGGTGCAGCACAGAATGAGGCTCAGCGCCGCGCCCCTGATCCACATATCGGATGGGAGGGTGGTTGCGGATATCCAGCGCCCGGACAGAGAAACGGTCGACTTCTCCGGGCTAAGAGAGGTCATCGAGTCCCAGGCGTCCCACTTGGGCTGCTCCAGGATCATCGTGGGAATGAGGCTGGATGGCACTCCTCTCTTTGCAGACCTATCCTCGCCTGAACATTGCCATATCCTTGCCGCCGGGACCACCGGGAGTGGAAAAAGCGAGTGGCTGAGATCCTTGTTGGCAGGGCTGGTTATCACCAACACACCTGAGACCCTCCGTCTGCTCTTGATCGACCCCAAGCGAACCGCATTCAAAGAGGCGGCCGGCTCGCCTTTTCTCCTGGATGAGAAGGCCCTGGTCTTTCCGGACGAAGAGCCCGCCTCAAAGGCCTTGTCCAAACTGGTTGAAGAGATGAACCGCCGTTACCGGCTCTTTCAGGAAGCCGGTGTGGATGAGTTCGGCGAATATATCGCGAAAACAGGACGGGTAGAGCCCAGGATCGTCTGTGCGTGCGACGAGTACGCAGACTTGATAAGCAGAGGCAGCTCAGAAAGGCGGGAAGTGGAATCCCAGGTATTCAGAATCGGGGCAAAGGCCCGGGCGGCGGGCATACATCTTCTTATCGCCACCCAACAGCCCAGCCGCGAGGTGGTAAAGGGCGCCTTGGATGCAAACATCCCGGCCCGGGCCGCATTCAAGATGAACAAGGCAATTGAGTCCAGCATGCTCCTGGGGGCGAGAGGGGCCGAGAACCTTTTGGGAGAAGGAGATCTGCTCTTCAAGGACATAGGCGACCCGGTCAGGCTTCAAGCCCCGCTTCTTGCGCCACAGGACAGGAAATCGATCCTGGGAGGAAGCGGCCGAAGGCCCGCTCCCGGGGCCTAGCCCCCGATACTGGACATCGGCCGCGTGCACTTGCGCGGGGTGTTGACCAGGCGGCCGTGCCACCCCGGCTTGGTCTCCACAGCATGCTGGATTCGCTCCATAAGAACATCGTCCGTCGCACCGGCCCGCAAGGGTCCCTTGAGATCGATCTCGTAATCGGAGAACAGGCACCCTCGCAAATGCCCCTCCGGCGTCAGGCGGAGGCGGTTGCACAGGGTGCAGAAATGATGGGAGAGTGCGGCGATGAAGCCGATTTCCCCCCGGCCGCCCTCCAGCATAAACCGTTCTGCGGGTCCGTCCAAAGGTCTGTGCACCAGGGGGCTGAGCGATCCCACGGCCTGTATCCGCTCCCTGATCTCGCCAGCGGATATAAACCTGTCATCGCTCCATCCGTTGTCCACGCCAACAGGCATGAACTCTATGAACCGAACGTGAAAGGGGCGCTCCAGGCTCAATCCGGCGAAGTCCAGGATCTCGTCATCATTGATCCCGCGCATGGCCACAACATTGAGCTTGACCGACCTGAATCCAACGCGCTCCGCCTCCAACAGCCCCTCCCAAACCTGGTGAAAGGCGTCCCTTCGGGTGATCATGGCAAAGCGCTCGGGACGCAAGGAATCCAAGCTGACATTGACCCCGCTCACTCCGCAGTCCCGAAGCTCCGAGGCGTATTCGGCCAAGAGCACTCCGTTGGTGGTCAGGGTCACCTGCTCCAGGCCCGGGACCTGAGCCAGCCGCCGGATGAAGCTCATGACGTCCTTGCGAACCAGGGGCTCGCCGCCTGTCAGCCTGACCTTGCGGATGCCCCCCTCGACGGCCACCCGGACCACGTGGAGAATCTCCTCATAAGTCAGTATCTCTTTGTGGGGCAGAGGCTTGATCCCTTCGGGCGGCATGCAATAGATACATCTGAGGTTGCAGCGATCAGTGAGCGAGACCCGCAGGTAGTTGATTACCCGCTTCCGTCCGTCCATCCACCTGCCGGCCTCCTCCCTGCCTGCATCGTTCTCTTCCAAAACGCGTCTTCCTTTCCCTCGGACAGGGGGTGCGCCGGCTTTAAGGGCCTTGACGGGCCCGCCACTCTCCTTGATTGATCAGGTAGAGAAAAGGCTTCCCTGTCTGTCGTCTTCAACCTCTTCAGCCGGGTCCGGGCGCAGGGCCGCGCGGTCCGAATCTCGTATAGGCCCCTTAAGAAAGTACCGTTCGAACAGCCTGTTGAACTCCGTCCATGATCCCTCACGACTGTCACGGGCCATGAACCGGCTAAGACCGTTCATCTTGGCGTCCAGGTCGTCCACCAAATGAAGAGCAAAGGCCTCCGGAAATTTCGGCCGTTTGGGCGAACCAAAATCGAACTCCCCGTGGTGGCTCAACACAAGGTGCCTGAGCCTGAGGGCCACTGATTCCGGAACCCCCTTAACACCCGAGAGCTTCTCATCGAGCATGGCGGACCCCAGGACCAGGTGACCTACGAGCCTGCCCTCGTCCGAGTAGTCAATATGAGTGTTGTAAGTGAGCTCCTTTACCTTTCCTATGTCATGCAAAAAACCGCCGCACAGCAGCAAATCGCGATCAAGATGCGGGTAATGGTCGGAAACCGCCGCCGCAAGCCTGCACACGCTCAGGGTGTGCTCCAAGAGTCCGCCCAAATAGGCGTGGTGAAAGCTCTTGGCCGCAGGCGCCCGTTTAAACTTCGATACAAATCCGGCATCCGACAAGAAGCGCCCGACCACCCGAGGGTAAGGATCGTTGAGCGTACCAAGCAGCTCTTTCAGGGCTGCCATCATCTCCCCCACGTCATACTGCGTGGACTCCAGAAAAACTGACGGGTCGGCGGCTGAATCGGATCTCTCCACCCGATTCAGTATCAGTTGGACCTGGTTTCGGTACGATCCGGCCTTTCCCTCAACCGCTACTATATCCCCTTCTGCGAACGACCCACCTGCATCCTCCGCCCCGTCCCAAACCCTTGCCTCCACCTCGCCGGTCCTGTCCGCCAGGATCATACTCAAATAAGGATCGCCCCTCCGGGTCGTTCCCATCCGCTTGAACTTGACCAGATAGTCGCCCCGAACCGGGTCGTTCTCCTTCAGCTCCTCCACCCAGCGGTGTGAGGCCCTATTCTCTTTTTCTAAGGGCTTTTCCATTCAGTCGTCAAAGTTCCCGGCCGGCCCACGGTCCCTGACCAGGGCGGCACCCCGCTCCCGGATCTTTTCCTCGGTCCACTCCGCGGGATCCTCGATCCTGCGGGCCTTGGGCCCGGGATCATACGATCCCGCTTCCAGTATCTTTTCTATGGCCAAGGGGGCCGTATCCCTGCTGTTGAACACATCCACTATCAACCCATATGCAAAATCAGCCACAGCCTCTGTCATCCGCTCTCTGACCTCCCGCGGCTGGGCAAGGAGGCGGTTCTCAAAAGGGAGGTTGAGCTTCTTGTAATCGCCGCTCTTCCACTTCCTCTCTTTTGCATAGGCCGCCATCTCGGCCCATAGCTCCCCGGTCACGCCCTGATCCTTCTGCTTGAGGAACTCCCCGTTTTCATCCAGTATGGCGTTCCCGTATTCATTCACCTCCACCCCCCAAGTCAGCATCTGAAGAGCGGTGGCCACATTCGCCTTGGTAGTCCTGGTCTCCTGGGCAATCCTCCTCAACCTCTCCGAGTCGTTCCCTGAGGTCCCGTGCTGGGCGCCCGAGACCCCGTACGGGGCCAGGGCCTGGTGGATCCGGGCGGTCAGCTCCACCTGGATACCGGCCTCGGCGTCCTGGATCCCGTGGGTGGTGCCGTTGTTCAGCGCTATCCAGTCCGGGAAAATATCATGGGCGTTGAGCCCTTGAATCAAAAACAGGGCTTCCTCCACTGTAGACAGGCCCGCCTTGCCTTTGATCTCTCCCACCTCGGTCTCATAGCCGGCCCAGTATGGGACATAAGGGTAAAGATCCAGGTTTACCAGCAGATTATCCGCTTCAGGCAGATGAGAGGCGTCAATGGCTATAGAGGTCATTCCCGCATCGAATATACTCGGTATCTCCACCCTGGCTGTGTTTGCGTCACTCTCGTTCTTTATTCCATAGTGATCCGCATGAACGGCCACCGGCACTGTTATACCCATTTCGTTGCAGAGCGCGTCCACTTGGCGGGCCAGATTCCATAGGCTGACAGCGCAGTATGCGTTCGCTCCTCCCTCGGACTTGGCTATCTCGATGATAAGTGCGGCATTGGCCCGCTGGGCGGCCAGGAGGGCCCCCTTGATGACAAAATGGTTTCGGCCGTTGGCGGCGATTGCAATCGCCTTTCCCTTGGCCAGCATAGCCCGATCGATAACCTTCCCGCTGACAATCAGGGCCTGCGAGTTGGGAAACAGTCGAGTCACATTGGGCGGACGTCCGATCTCCAGCGCCTTTTGAAAATCCGGCGACGCGCTGCTCGGGGCTTCACTCATGACTCCCTCCTTTTTTAGACCTCCACTAGGGCTTATGCGGCGATTTATTCTTATTTATACCTCAGGGTGTGTCAAGGCGCAATGCCCAGGTCCCCGGTTGACTCGAGGGCGGCGATCTTTTATGCTCTAGAGCAGGATCTTTACGATCAGGGAAGAGCGCTTGAGCTTGGGGTGTACCATCCGAATAAGACAGCCGGTTCGGCGGATAGAACAGTCTGAATGAACAGGGCCAAGAGATCCTACTGGCCGGATGACTACCTGGCCAAACGCACCGGCGCGGCCGAGGCTATAGGTATGATTCGCCGCGGCCAGCGTGTTTTCACCGGCTCTTCATGCGGGGAGCCGCAGACCCTGGTAAGAGAGCTGGCGGCCCGAGCCCAGACCCTCTCCGACCTGGAGATAGTTCGAATCCTGAGCCTGGAAAGCTTACCCTTGGCAATGATGGCGGATCAGACCGCCTGCCAGAGCTTCAATCTACGCATCTTCTACCTCGGCTCGGCCAAGCCGAGGGCGCTCTCCGCGAACAAGCGATTCATATCCCCCATAAACTTATCCGCTGTACCCCGCCTTTTCAAATCACGCCAGCTCCCCATTCATGCCGCCCTGATCCAGGTCTCGGAGCCTGATGACTTCGGCTGGATGAGCCTGGGGGTAAGCGTAGACGTGACCTTGGCGGCAGCCCAGTCCGCGGACTTGGTGATCGCACAAGTAAACCCCAAGATGCCCCGAGTGATGGGCCGAAGCTTCATACACGTAAACGAAGTGGACTTTGTAGTGGAGGAAGAGGAGGATATCCTTACCGTAGGAAGCCCTCCGCACGCACCGTCCGCCGAGCTAATAGCCAAACACGCGACCAAGCTGATCGAGGACGGATCGACCCTGCAAATCAGCCTAGGCGCGACGCCTCAGGCCCTCCTGGCCGGGCTGGCTGACAAAAACGACCTAGGGGTGCACACCCAGTTTCTGAGCGACGGCATCATGCATCTGACCGCCAGGGGGGTGGTCAACAACCGAAGTAAAGGCTTCAATGAGGGGAAGCTGGTGGCAAGCGGGGCGATCGGTTCGTCTGACCTCTATGAATTCCTCCATGACAACCCCGGGATCGAATTTCACCCCTCGGACTATGTCAATGATCCCGGGATCATTTCCCGCCACAGCCGAATGGTGGCCATCAACATGGCCATGGCCATCGACCTCACAGGCCAGGTAGGCGCCGACGCCCTGCCTTACAACCACTTCACCGGAGTGAACGGCTTCATGGATTTCGTCCAGGGGGCAGCAAGGTCCGAGGGCGGAAAAAACGTAATCATGCTCTTTTCAACTACCATGGACGGAAAGGCCAGCCGCATAGTCCCCTCTTTAGGGGATATCCCGGTGGTGATCCCCCGCGGAGACGTGCAGTATGTGGTCACGGAATACGGAGTGGTCAACCTCTTCGGGAAAAGCCTTCAGGAGAGAGCGATAGCCCTCATAAGCATCGCCCATCCCGACTTCAGGGACCACCTTTTCCACGAGGCCAAAGAAAGAGGTCTACTCGGTCCTGAAAGGACCCTGGCTGAAAGCATAAGGAGCGTATACCCGCTGAAGGTGGAAGAGGAAAGGGAAATCCGAGGCCGCCGCGTCCTGTTCCGACCGGCGAGGCCCACAGACGAGCGGGCCGTACAGGAGCACTTCTACAGCTTGGACAGAAGGGACGTAGTCCGCCGCTTCATGCATCAAAAGACCGCTTTTGCCAGGGACGACGTGGCCGAGCTGTTCCAGGTGGATTACATCCACGACATGACAATTGTAGCGGTCATCGGCGACCCGGGCTATGAGCGGGTAATCGCGGTAGGCGGATACTTTCTGGAACCCGCATCCAACACGGCAGAGGTAGCTTTCAGCGTTGACAAAGCCTGGCAGGGTGCTGGAATTTCCACCATAATACAGGAAAAACTGGTGGAAATTGCTAGGGAGCAGGGAATCAAGGCCCTGGCCGCGTACACCGATCCGTCCAACCAACCCATGATCCGCCTCTTCAAGAAGCTCCCTTATGAGATATCCACCTCCTACGAGGGGGACATGTTGGTACTGCGCGCCAGGCTGGACAGACCGAGGAGTCATTGATGGTTTTGGTGCTTTTTCAGAACGGCTGATCAAAACCTCCCTTCGGGAGAGGAAAGGAGGAGGCAGAAATGCAGGAATCCCACAAATGGTATGATGCACACCTAGAGGAATACCGCAAGATTGCCTATATCCGAAGCCGCGAGGAGTATGAATCGCTCTACAGGCGATCTCTTGAAGACCCGGAAGGATTCTGGGCCGAGCAGGCCGAGAAATACCTGAGCTGGGAAAAGACCTGGGACTTCGTGCTTCGCTACGACTTGGAGAAACCCGAGATCGAGTGGTTCGGAGGCGCCAGGCTCAACGCCTCTTATAACTGCCTGGACCGCCATCTGGCCGAATTCAAGGACAAGACAGCCTATTATTGGGAAGGCGACGACCCAGGGGAGACCCGGGTGGTGACCTACGGGGAGCTCTACGACCAGGTAAACAAGACGGCGGCCCTTCTCCAGTCAAAAGGAGTGAAAAAGGGAGATCGGGTGGTCATCTATATGCCCATGCTGGTGGAGCTGCCTGTCGCCATGCTGGCCTGCGCCCGGATAGGGGCGGTCCACAGTGTTGTTTTCGGCGGATTCAGTGCCGAGGCCTTGGCCAACCGCATCAATGACTGCGGAGCGAAAGTCCTTCTCACCGCGGACGGCGGTTTCAGGGCCGGAAAGGCGGTCCCCCTCAAAAACAACGTGGACGAAGCCCTCAAGTCGTGCCCTGAAGTGGAAACTGTGGTGGTCTTCGACCGCACAGGCCTCGAGACCTCTCTTGACCCCGATCGCGATGTCTGGTGGCATGATGCCATCGGCGATCCTTCTTTGCCTGATTATGTGGAACCTGAGCCCATGGACGCTGAAGACCCGTTGTTCATACTGTACACCAGCGGGAGCACGGGAAAGCCCAAGGGCGTGGTCCACACCCATGGAGGATACCTGCTCTACGCAGCCATGACCACGAGGATCGTTTTCGACATGAAAGACGACGAGGTCTTCTGGTGCACGGCGGACATAGGCTGGGTAACCGGTCATACATACGGAGTATACGGCCCCTTGGCAAACGGCTTCACCAGCGTGCTTTTCGAAGGCGTGCCCAGCTACCCGGACTTCGACCGCTACTGGGCCGTTGTGGAGCGGTACAAGGTGGCCAAGTTCTATACCGCCCCCACTGTGATCCGTGCCTTGGCCAGGGAAGGCCGCGAGCATGTGGAAAAGCATGACATATCATCGCTCAAGCTGCTCGGCTCGGTGGGCGAACCCATCAACCCCGAGGCCTGGCGGTGGTATTACCATTACGTGGGACGGGACTGGTGTCCGATAATGGATACGTGGTGGCAGACGGAAACCGGAGGCCACATGCTGACCCCGCTCCCCGGCGTAGCACCTATCAAGCCCGGGTCCTGTTCCTTTCCCTTCTTCGGGGTCGATCCGGTAATACTCGATGATGTGGGGAAGGAAGTGAAGTACCCTGATCAGGAAGGCGTGCTCTGCATTCGAAAACCTTGGCCCGGAATGGCGCGCACGGTCTTCGGGGACCACGAGCGCTTCAAGGAGACTTATTTCAGCCAGATCCCCGGGATGTACTTCACCGGAGACGGGGCCAAGAGGGACGAGGACGGCTACTTCTGGATCATTGGAAGAATAGACGATGTTATCAACGTCTCCGGGCACCGCCTGGGTACGGCGGAAATCGAATCCGCCCTGGTCCTCCACGACAAGGTGGCCGAGGCGGCGGTGGTGGGTTTTCCACATTCAGTCAAGGGGCAGGGCATCTATGCGTTTGTAACTTTGATGAGCGGGGCGGCCGGATCAGACGAGCTCAAGAAGGAGCTGATCGGGCTGGTTCGCTCGGAGATCGGCCCCATCGCCACCATAGACGTGATCCAGTGGGCCGACGCACTGCCCAAGACCCGCAGCGGCAAAATCATGAGGCGGATCCTGCAAAAGATCGCCGCCGGTCTGACGGACGAGATAGGAGACACCTCCACTATTGCCGATCCATCGGTAGTGGAACGGCTCATCCGTGAACGCAGTGAGGTCTAGGACCTGTGGAGCCCCAGCACACGGGGAAGCCTGAATGATCCACTGGGACAAAAATGGCCTTCCCTTTGAGGTGAGGCCGTACCGGGAGGAGGATCTTTCTCCCCTCTTGACCATGTATGAACGCTTCAATCCCAAAGGCAGGTTTCAAGGTGTGCCCCCGAAGGACCCGGCAGCCTGCCGGGACTGGGCGTGCGGGTTGGTGGATGCCGGGGTGAACATCCTTGCGCTCCGCCGGAAGACTGTCATAGGCCATGTAGTGATAATCCCCGACCCTGAGGGCGACCAGGCGGAATACCTGATATTCGTGGAGCAGAGCAACCGGAACAGGGGCGTGGGGACCCGACTTACCCAGACGGCCTTGGAGGATGCAGGATGCCGGGGCCTCAAGCGGCTCTGGCTGTCAGTGGGCACTTATAACTTCCCGGCAATCGCTCTTTATTTAAAGGCGGGCTTTAGATTCACTGATGCAGGGAGGTTTGAGAGCGAGCGCACTATGGAGCTCATAATCGGGGCGGCATCATGAAGCAGAGGGTGGGCATAATTCGTGACGAGCGGTTCCTTGAGCATAAGACCGGGCACCTGCACCCGGAACACCCCAGCCGCCTTCAGGCCGTACATAGGATGCTGGATTCGGGTGATCCCGGGCTCGAGGGGCTGATTGACATGGAGGCCGAGATGGCTACCATGGAGCAACTGGAGTTGATTCATACCCCTGCGCATATAAAAAAGATACTGAAGACGGCCGAGCAGGAGTTCACCAGCCTGGCCCCTGACACCCCTGCAAGCGCAAAGACTTACCTCGCCGCATGGCTAGCGGTGGGGGGATGCATAAGGGGGCTGGAATCCATGCTGGCAGGAGAATGCGATGTCTGTTTCGCCCTGGTGCGCCCGCCGGGCCATCATGCTCTGCCCAACCGCGTCTCGGGCTTTTGCATCTTCAACAACCTTGCCGTCACCGCAAGATTCGCCCGGAGGAGATACGGCTTCAAGCGAATACTGGTGGTGGACTGGGATGTTCACCACGGTCACGGGTTGAACGACCTCTTTTATTCCGAGCAAGAAGTCTTTTACTTTTCCTCACACGACACCCTGCTTTATCCTCACACCGGGGACTGGGACCAAACAGGAAGCGGCGAGGGAGAGGGGTTCACTGTTAACATTCCCATTCCCAGGGATCTTACTGACGACGATTTCGTCCATCTCTACCGCGAGGTCTTGGGGAGGGTGCTTGAAAAATACGAGCCCGATCTGATCTTGGCGGCCGCAGGGTTCGATGCTCACCGAGACGACCCGGTGGGAAGAAGCCGCTTGACCGAGCAGGCCTTTACGGATGTCACCCGCCTCTTGCTCGGCCACCTCGAGAAAACCCCCTCCACTCCTCCCTTGCTCCTGGCCCTTGAAGGAGGATACGACCCTCCAGCGCTTGCACGCTGCGTCCGAGCGGTCTTGATCGCGCTTCTCCAGGGCGAGGGACTCGGCCCGTCAAAAGCGGAAGCAGGGCCGCGGGCCGTGGAATTGGTGGATAGGGCCAGGGAGGTCCACCGGCGTTACAGGATTTGGACGGATTAGGCGAGGACGCAAGACCATGATCAGGGCGAGAGTAAAGGCTGAAAATCCGCAGGCCGCGATCGGACCTTACGATGAAATGAGAAAAGGGTTCTCCTGGACCCAGGCCGAGAATACGCTCCTCCCGGACGGCTCCGATCGCGTCAACATAGCGGAAAAAGCGGTGGACAGGTGGGCGGCCGGCTCTGAA
>JBKHIW010000362.1:0-2764 GCA_046538465.1 Desulfobacteraceae bacterium
CTAAGGAGGCCCTGGGTGACGACCGGGTGACCGGGTTGAGGGTTGCCCTGACCAAGCTTGGCGAGCCGGATTCATCTGGACGTCCACAACCCGAGGAGACGGGGGAGACGGTGGAGATCGCCTGTGAGAGTATAATACTGGCCATAGGCGAATCACCGGAGCCGGCGGACCTCCCGGAAGAGCTATTGGAGGCTGGACAGCTCAAAAGCTCGGATGAGTTCGGCCGCATAGGGCCTACCAAGTGGTTTGCAGGGGGCGATCTTGCAGTCAAAGATCGCTCGGTCGTCCATGCGGTAGGCTCCGGGAAAAGAGCTGCAATAGCCATGGATGCAGCCATGAGAAACACGGTCAGTCCGGCATTGAACGGATTCAGATGGGGTGAGGGCGGAAATATATTCTTGGGGAGGTTGGACGACAAAAGTTCTTTCCCCAGGCGCAGTCCGCTCGACCAGGTGGTCTCATACGAACAGATAAACGCCTTCTACTTTGATTTTCGACCGGCCACTCCCCTGCCCAAGCTTCCGGCTGTGGACCGTCTGGAGGGGTTTTCCCAGGAGATGCTGGGCCTGTGGGAGGATGAGGCGATCTATGAGGCCCAAAGATGCTTCAACTGCGGCTCGTGTACGGAGTGCGGAAACTGCTATATATTCTGCCCTGAGCTTTCAGTGAAGCCTGACCCGTGCGGGTACGGCTACATGGTGGATCTCGACTACTGCAAGGGCTGCGGCATCTGTGTGCAGGAGTGTCCTCGGGCTGCTATGAGCTTATCTTTCGAGGAATGAGTTAATGAAGAAGGTTCTCACAGGAAATCAGGCGGTGGCCCATGCAGTCGTTCTCTCGGAGGTCCAGGTGGTGGCTGCATACCCCATAACGCCTCAGACGTCGATCATCGAGACCCTCGCCGAGCTTTTGAGCCGCGGCGCCGCCGGGTTTGAGTACATCCGGGTGGAATCCGAACACTCCGCCTTGGCCGCCTGTATAAGCGCTTCCCTGGGAGGCGTCAGGGCCTTTACCGCCACTTGCGGCCAGGGGCTTTTCTTGATGCATGAGATGCTTCACTATGCCTCAGGATCCAGGGTGCCGCTGGTCTTGGCGAACGTGAACAGGGCTGCGGCCGCACCTTGGTCCATATGGACGGACCAGACGGATTCTGTTTCACAGCGGGATACCGGATGGGTGCAGCTCTACTGTGAAGGGAACCAAGAGGTCTTTGACACCACCATCATGGCCTTCAAGATAGCCGAGCGTTTGCGTCTGCCGGTAATGGTGGTCCTGGACGCCTTTTTCCTCTCCCATACCGCCGAGCCGATTGCCGTACCTAAAGCTCGAGAGGTAAGGGCGTTTCTTCCACCCTTCGATCCCGGTGAGTTCTGGCTCGATCCGGCTGAACCCAAGGTTTTCAATCCTATTGTCATGACCGATGCCTACATGGAGTTCCGCTGGCTGGTGCAGCGCGATATGGAAAAAGCAAAATCCGTTATCACCGAAGTCCATCAGGAGTTCAGCGAGGCGTTCGGCCGTGAATACGCTCAAATTGAGGGGGTGGGATTGGATGACGCCGAGGTGGTGCTGGTATGCACCGGCACGGTGGCCTCTACAGGCAGGGCGGTGTTGAAGGAGCTTCGGGCGGAGGGAAAGAAGGCCGGGCTTTTGAAGATCAAAACTCTTAGGCCTTTTCCTGCCGAAGCGGCGGCGAAGATGCTTGCCGGAAGAAAAAAAGTGGCGGTCATTGACCGCAACTTCTCGCCGGGCGGGCAGGGGGTTTGGGGGCAGGAGCTGAAGAGCGCTCTCTATGATTTGAGCGATTCGGAGCGTCCCGCTGTGTACGATTACATCGCCGGCTTGGGGGGGCGCGACATAAGCCTGAGGACGATTCGGGAGGTCTTTGATCTAACTGCAGCCGCTGAAAGACCCGAGGATCGGGATATCTGGCTGGGGGTGCGGTATGTACAGCCTTAATCAGCGCCTTGACAACAGCGGAGTTCCGCTGGAAGAGTACTTGACTCCGGGGCATTTGGCGTGCTCCGGCTGCGGCGCATCTCTTTCCATGCGTCTTGCGCTAAAGGGCCTGGGGAAGCCCACAGTGCTGGTTATACCGGCCTGCTGTTGGGCTATCATCCCGGGGGCATGGCCTTATACTGCCTTGGAGGTGCCGGTCTTTATGACTGCGTTCGAGGCTACCGGGGCGTCGATTTCCGGGCTAAGGGCCGCGTATCGGCGGCGGGGCATGAATGACGTCTGCGTCGTGGGGTGGGCGGGGGATGGAGGAACCTATGATATAGGTCTGCAGGCCCTGTCCGGTGCGGCTGAACGTAACGAAGACGTTATTTATGTATGTTATGACAATGAGGCCTATATGAACACAGGGGTGCAGCGCTCGGGCGGTACACCTGTCGGGGCCTGGACCACGACCACTCCCGGAGAGAGGGCTAAACTGGAGCCAAAGAAGGATATAGATGAGATAATGATCGCCCATCGTATTCCTTACCTGGCCACAGCCACGGCTGCTTATCCTCACGATTTGATAGAGAAATTCAGAAAGGCAAGGCACATAAAAGGTATGCGATTCATACGGATTCTCTCAGCATGCCCTCCAGGCTGGCGGGTGCCCAGCCACCTTTCGGTGGAGGTCATGCGCATGGCGGTGGTGTCGAACGTCTTTCCCTTGTTGGAGGTGGAGGGGGGTGCGGTCTTCAGGCAGACCGTGAGGCCCGATCGGATAATGCCGGTGGAGCCCTATCTCAGGTCCCAGGGACGCTTCAAA
>JBKHIW010000363.1:0-2751 GCA_046538465.1 Desulfobacteraceae bacterium
GCGGCCGCTCAAGGCCCCACCGAATTGAATCCGGCCCTGGAGGTGAGGGATCCGGCTTTGTGTTCGCAGGTGGTTCCAGCAGGATGAAAGGAAATCGCTGACCAGCCCAAAATGATCAGTGAGCAGATCCCGGCTGATTTTGGGCACATCCCATCCGGGCAAATAGGCGTGGATGCGATCCATAAAGGCTGTGTCGTCTCGCATTTCCTGCGGGAGCGGACCCAGCAGGTGACCGATCCGCTGCTGATGTTCCACATCAACCTCGAAGTTTCCCACCATGACGATGCCGCTGAAGCCGCGAATGCTCTCCTTTCCTCTGCTGAACTCCCCCGACTCCATGTACCCTTTCATGATGTTCACCCCATCCTTCTGATCGAACGAGATGCCGGAAATCTCATCGAAACAGACCACATCATACTGGCAGACCAGCCCTCGCTGAGCATTGGTATTGTTGACGAACATTTTAGCCACCGTGGCCTTCCCGCCGGAGACCAGGTGGGCGTAAGGCGAGACCTGCTGGTAAAGATGGCTCTTGCCTGTTCCACGGGGACCGAGTTCCACCGCATTGAAATTATTTTCCACAAAGGGGACCATGCGGAGCAGCATCACATCACAGGTCCGTTCTCCCAACACCGACGGTTCCAGTCCGATGCTGCGAAGGAGTAGGTCTTTCCATTCCTTGAATGTGAAGAATGTCCTGCCTTGATACAAGGCCTCCAGCACATCGCTTTTCGACAGTTGGATTTCCCTCAGTGACTCGATACCAAAAGGGCGGCCGTTCTTTTCCTCAGCGATGGTGGGATCATAGGTAAGGTCAACCTCCGCGTAAAACCCCCCTGTCAGCATCCTGTCGTGGGTATTGACCAGTTCATCTGCGATGCGGACATCGTTCAGCCGCACACTGGGCAGTTCGGCCAAAAAACAATCATTCCGCGCATCCAACCGGGCCTTGATAAGATCGATCAGTTTGACACGGCCCTGCTCCTTGGCCCGAGCCTTAAACAACTCCTCCTCCCCTGCCCGAACCGTGCGACTTGCCAGTTGTCGCTGAACAATGTCCAGTCCCTCCTGGATTTCATCCTCCTCTACACTGGCGCAGTATCGGCCCAAGAGAAATTCGGCCACGTAGGTGGGAACCGGGTATTGCCCTTTGAATTCGCGCACCAGGTCTTTGCGAACAAGGTATCCTTCAAGCGCCCTGGCAGTGATTTGGTCCAGTGCGTCGAGTTCCATATCAGTCTTCCCCAATTACAATGGATTGTTTGAAAATCGGCTCTCCGTTTGAGTCCAAAACCACCAGAAAGGCGGCCGCGCCGAGTGCCTCGTCATTTTCCACCAGGAGACTGGTCTTCTCACCATCGGCCGATGCCTTTGTGGAGGCTACGGTAAAACTGGAGTCGGCATCCGCCACTTTGCTCCGGATATCGACAGTGAGCCCCTCCGCTCCCTCCAGTATCATTCTAAGCCGCATCCCCACCCATTTCATCTCTTTCAGAACAATGGATCCAGCACTGCCGGTTCCGCCTGCAGATACGGTCAAACAGGGAATCAAGGCCTCCTGCAGGGTAAGACCGCCATGGGCGTATTCCCGACCGGCAACAAAACAGGATATATCGGGGGCCAGGACCACCGCCTCTGCTCCATCCCAGAACCAGGGTGTCATGGGATATCCATGCTGCGCCCCCGGTCCGGGGATGGCACAGCGGCCCCACCGGGATTGCGTCAGATGCTTAGGCAGTTCAGCCTTGGGCAAACCCCCGGGCATCAGCAGCCAGCCATGATCCGTGATCACCTTGACGACCGTCCACCCCGCCTGAAGCAGATCTCCGATTCGTTGCGCCAAAGCAGTCAGCTCTTCTTCCACCCGCCATGCCAGCTTTGCCCCCTGATCGTGGCCATACGTATCCAGGAAGCCCAACTCCGTCCAGGCACAATCCTCTGGCGAGCCCACCTCATCCGATCCCAAAAAGGAAATCCCCAGCTCCCCTAACAACGCCTTGAATCGCCCGTGTGTCAGGGCCTTACCATTTCTCTTTTCTCTCGATTCAAATCCAGCCCCCTCAAGCGGCCCGCCGAGCTTTTCAGCCAGGGGCATCCAAGCCGGTTTGGCGGTGGCGGTCACCGTAGGCAATGCTGCCCAGGCATGTTCCAATGTCACCTCTAAACCTGAAGGGACCAGCCTGTTTTCCAGCGTCCGTGCCACATCGAGACGCAGGCCGTCTGCAAACAGATACACCGTGCCTTCTTCCACATTCAGCGTATGGCACGTTTCCGGCCCAGTGACCGGGTAACTTCCGGCCAGTGCCTGGGTGAGTGTGGCAAACTTCTCAAGCCAGGGCAGATAGACAGCTCGAACAGCGATCGTCACCGCCTTGGCGGCAGCAGTGGATCGTGCTGCATTCAGGGCTTCGAGGACGCAGCGGTCTGCCTTCCACCCAACCGTGAAATAATAATCCGCCAATGTCTCCCACGTGGCCGGGTTCCCGGATGTCTCTATGATTTCAACGAGGTTTTGCAGATGGCCGATGGCTGTGGCCAACGGCGCTTCCCCCAGGGCGGCCCAGACCCAGGAGGCGCGCTGTGCGTGTTCATCAGCCAAGCCGCGGATTTCTGCGAAGGCATCCTTTTGAGTGGCTGCTGACAGAGCACAGAGATCTCTTTCCAGCCGCTCCTCTTCCAGCCGATTGGATTGGGGCCTGGATTCACTTGTTTTGTATTCACCGGGTGACTCAAACATAGTCAACTGTTGGG
>JBKHIW010000364.1:0-2749 GCA_046538465.1 Desulfobacteraceae bacterium
CGGTGGAGGAACTCAAGAGGGCCTGGTTGAGGCCTTTTGGAGGTCTGATATGACCGCTGTAAGGGCGCTGGTGATGACCGGCTACGGACTCAACTGCGACTATGAAACCGAGTTTGCGCTTAGATCCGCCGGGGCGGAAACCAGACTTATCCATATCAACGACCTGACATCCGGCGAGGCCGCGAGCAGGGGCGAGGGACTGGATACCTTTCACATCCTTGTCTTCGGGGGAGGCTTCAGTTGGGCGGACGACCACGGGGCGGGAGTGCTGTTCGCAGCTAAGCTCCGCAACAACATGGGGGACCAAATCCAGGACTTTGTGAGACGCGGAAACCTGGTCATAGGTATATGCAACGGATTTCAGTCCCTGGTGAACCTGGGGCTCCTGCCCGGCTTTGACAACGACTATACCGCACGCCGCGTGGCCATTACCTACAACGACTCGGGAAACTTTATCGACGCCTGGGTTAACCTGATCGTAAATCCCGACTCCCCGTGCGTGTTCACTGCAGGCATAAGCCGCCTGGAGCTCCCCGTGCGCCATGGTGAAGGCAAGTTTTTTACAGGGGCCGAAGAGCTCGAGCGGCTCTTCGGCTCCGGCCAGGTTGTGATGCAGTACGCAGGTGAGGACGGTACGCCGGCCGGGGGCGAATGGCCGGCCAACCCCAACGGCTCTCTCGGAGACATAGCCGGGATATGCGATCCTACGGGCAGGGTATTCGGGCTCATGCCTCATCCTGAGGCCTTCCATCATTTGACCAATCACCCCGATTGGACACGCACCAAAGAGCACAGAGAGAGAACCGGCCGGCCGCCCCCGGAAGAAGAAGGGGCCGGCATCCGGATCTTCAGGAACGCGGTGGAATATGTAAAGGGCACCCTGGACCGAGGGTAGGGCCTTGGGTGGGAAAGCCGGGCCGACCTTTAGAAGGGCAGGGTCAAGGAGTAAACGTAAGCGCCCCTACGAACGAACAAGGTCAGCGATGGGAGCTGGTGATACCGGCTCACGGCCCTCTTGAAGGCCTCCAGGTCCGGGGTCTCCTCTTTATTGATCTTGAGTATCAGGTCTCCCGGCTCCAGACCCGCCTCGTCCGCTTCAGTTCCGGGCTTCACTTCTTTAATGGCCACTGCCTTTTCCAGCCCGTATCTGCGCCTCAGTGAAGGTCCGGCCTCAGCTACCTCGAGCCCCGTCCGTCTTTCCACCAGGTCAAGGGCCAGATCAACAGGAAAGGCCTCCAGCCTCACTCTTATCTTTCCAACCTCCCCGTCCCGGAAGAGCCTGAGATCCACTGAGTTTCCCGGAGCGTACTCGGAAAGGACACCCCGGTAGTCTGAAAGAGAATTTATCCTGTCTCCGCCCAGGGCCTGGATTATGTCCCCGCGCTTGATCCCGGCCCGCTGCGCAGGGCTCCCTCTGAAAAGATCCCTGACCAGCACCCCTTGATCTTCAATAGGCAGTCCAAAGTGTCTCTTGAGCTCGTCAGTCAGCTCCTGGAGCTCCACTCCGAGCCAGGGGAAGCGGACCTCGCCGGTGCGGATGAGCTCCTCAATGATCCGCTTGGCCTTGTTGACGGGTATGGCGAAGCCTATTCCCTGGGCCTTTTGATAGATGGCGGTGTTTATCCCGATCAAATCCCCCCTTATGTTAAGAAGCGGCCCTCCGCTGTTGCCCGGATTGATGGAAGCATCGGTCTGAATAAAGTTCCTGTATACTGCTCCACCGGAGCGCACCGTTCGGTCTATGGCGCTTACCACACCCGTAGTCACTGTATGGGACAGGCCGAATGGGTTGCCTATGGCTATGACCGTTTCCCCAATCATCAGATCCTCAGAATCGCCCATGGGGATCTCCGGGAGCTTCCTTCCAGCATCAACCTTCAGTATGGCCAGGTCTGAGCGGGGATCCGAGCCCAAAATGCGCGCCTCGTACTCCTCCTGATCCGCGGTTGTCACCTTTATCTCAGCCGCCCGGGCCACTACATGGTGGTTGGTGATGATATGGCCCTTTTCTCCGTCCACCACCACTCCCGAGCCCAGACTGGTCCGCGTGTACTCCCTGCCGAAGAATTCAGGAAAGAAGTCCCTGAAGAACTCATCGCCGGCAAAAGGGAAACCGGGGCTGAACCGCTCTTTTATTACCGTACCCACGTTGACAACAGCCGGACTGACCCGTTCCACCGCCTCTACAAAGGCGTTTCGCCGTTGGAACTCTTCTGAAAAAGCCCAAACCTTGGGACTTCCGGGAAAAAAAACACCGCATACAAAAAGGAATGCAAAAGCCAAACCTGGAATGGTCTTGTCCGCTCTTCCGATCACATCTTTCCTCACTGGGGAGCGCCTCACTTTACAGGGCCTCTGTTAAGTCTTTTCAAAAACGCCTCCACAATCCGCTCGAGCTCCCTGGTACTTTCCGTGTAAAAGTGGTCGGCCCCGGGTATCACATGGAAAGCCGCATCAGGGCTCCACTGAGCCACCAGCCGTTCGAGAACCCCCGGCGAGGCCAGTTCATCCCTTTCCCCTGTGATCATCAGGACGAGTTTGGGGCACGAGGACATGAAGGAAAAATCCATGAAATCAGCAGGTGGTGAGACAAACACAATGGCCTCCGCAAACTCCAGGCGGTCGGAGGCCATTGCTGCAACCCACGCCCCAAAGGAGTATCCCGCAACATGGATCCGGGAAGCCCCTCTTTCCCGGAGAAAGGACAGTGCAGCGAGAAGGTCGTCCTGTTCGCCCCGGCCGTTGTCAT
>JBKHIW010000365.1:0-2746 GCA_046538465.1 Desulfobacteraceae bacterium
CTGTATACTGGGCGAACGTCAGTCCGTAGTTTCGGAAGATGGAAGAGCAATCTTTCTTATATATTTCTGAAACTCTTACAACTGCTATTAGCACTTTTTCATTCAAGTCTAGATTGCTTTTATAACCAAATTTAGGCATATTTTCCCCATTGAGTAGACGTTGTAAAAAGCGATTTATATATTGATTATATATATATTGATAATGCTGATTACGTTCTTTTGTCAAGCGCAATTCTTTCGAGCCGGGCGCAGGCCTCCAATGAAAACCCCTTGACAAGATAACCCATGGAGATCTATAAATGTCAACAGCTTGACAGTTAACATATAAATAGTCGGCGGTATCCTGTCCTCCGCCTACAACCATATCAGCCCTATGAGGGTCCCGCTCGATGTGCCGACATGCCGAACAGCACGCTGAAACAGATGAGGAGAGGATCGGCGTACCATGACGGACGAGATATGGCAGGAAGAACACCAGATATTCCGAGATTC
Source organism: Desulfobacteraceae bacterium (assembly GCA_046538465.1). GTDB lineage: Bacteria > Desulfobacterota > DSM-4660 > Desulfatiglandales > HGW-15 > CAZYJR01. Next base: position 493 of record JBKHIW010000365.1, read on the forward strand.
ATTCAGGAGGTTTGTCGCCAAGGAGATCACCCCTAATGTGGAGAAATGGGAGGGCGACCGGGCGGTCCCCAGGGAGCTTTGGCTGAGGATGGGCGAGCAGGGGTTTTTGTGTCCGTGGCTCCCGGAGGAATACGGAGGCCTGGGGCTGGGGTTTGAGTACTCGGTCATAATCAATGAGGAATTGATCCGGGGAGACGGTTTCGGCGTGGGTGTGCCTCTGCACAGCGATGTGGCTACCCCTTATGTTTATTCCTATGCCCGGTCCGAGGTGAAAGAGCGCTGGCTGCCCGGCTGCGCTACAGGCGGGGTGATAACCGCCATTGCCTTAACCGAACCTGACACCGGCTCGGACCTGGCCTCCATCCGCACCAGGGCGGTGAGGGACGGGGATTGGTATATTCTCAACGGTCAGAAGACATTCATCACCAACGGATACTTCGCAGACCTGATGGTGGTAGCGGTCAAGACCGACCCGGACGCAGGCCACCGGGGAGTAAGCCTAATCCTGGTGGATAAAGACGCCCCGGGTTTTTCCAGAGGACGCAAGCTGGAAAAGATGGGCTACCATATGCAGGACACGGCGGAGCTCTTTTTCGAGGACTGCCGGGTCCCTGCAGCGAATTTGCTCGGGGAGGAGGGCGAAGGCTTTAAGTATATGATGGAAAAGCTCCAGCAGGAGAGGCTGGAGGTGAGTATCAAGTGCCAGGTAATGGCCGAGGAGTCATTAAAAGAGGCCTTGTCCTATGCAAAGATCAGGCACGCCTTCGGCAGGCCTATCGGGGATTTTCAATACAACGCCTTTCGCCTGGCTGAGATGGCCACCGAAGTGGACCTGGGACGGGTGCTGCTGGATCGGTTAATAGAGGATCACATCACCGGCCGGGATATTGTTCAGCGCGTTAGCATGGCCAAGTATTGGCTGGGGGAGATGGTAAACCGCATTGCCTACCAGGCGCTTCAGATCCACGGTGGCTACGGCTACATGGAGGAATACCGAATATGCAGGCTGTTCCGAGATGTTAGATCACTTTCCATCTTTGCGGGTACCAGCGAGATAATGAAGCTCATTATCAGCAGGAATCTCGGCCTGTCCCCTAAATAGGGATAAGCCTGGACAGGTGTAGTTGTCAGGAAGGAGTATGTAACCAATGCCTATGAATAGTGTTATCCGGAGGAGCGCAAACCGCTTCCCGGACAAGGTTGCATTGATTTCCAAGGACACCCGGCTCACCTACAGGGAGCTCAATGAGCGTGTCAATCGGCTTGCAAACGCCTTCTTGGACAGGGGCTTGAAAAAGGGCGACAGGGTCGTGGCGGTGTTGCACAACTGCACGGAGTTTATTGAGGTCTACTTCGCCTGCACCAAAGGGGGCTTCGCTTTTGTGCCCATAAACAACCTCCTACGGGAGCGCGAGCTGCGCCAGATAATCGGGTATATCCGCCCCCGGGTGGTGGTTGCGGATCCGGACTTCGCGGCGGCAGTGGGCCCCATTGGGACGGATACCGCGTCGGTCGAACTAATGCTGAGCCTGGCGTCCGAGCCGTCCCCGCCTTTCAGGGCGTATGAGCAGTACGGTGCTGAGGCAAGCCCGAAGGAGCCGAACATAGCCATCGCTGATGACGACGTGATGAGCATCTTCCTCACCTCGGGCACCACGGGGCTTCCCAAGGGCGCCATTCGCACGCACGGTCACAATCTCCTCAATTCAATGGCCTGCGCTGTAGAGCTCAAGATGGACTACAATGACCGGGCGGTGCTGCTTTTCCCTCTATATCACATTACCTTCGAAGATCACCTCAGGCACTTTCTGATGAGCAACACGGTCTATATCAGGAGGGAGGGAGCATTCAATCCCAAGGAGGTCTTGGAGATATTGACCACAGAGAAGATCACCATGTGCCAGTTCGTCCCTACCATGATAAACGCCATGCTCCAGGAGAAGGATATTGAAAAGTATGATCTGAGCGCCCTGAGGTTGATTCCTTATGCCGCGGCCCCTATGCCGGTAGAACTCTTGAAGCGCGCCATGAGGAGGTTCAGGTGCGACTTTGTTCAGTTTTACGGTCAGACCGAGACCGGCCCCATGACCACCATTCTTAGGCCGGAGGACCATGTGCTGGAGGGATCGGAAGAGGAGACGGCCAAGCTGGCCTCCGCCGGGCGCCCTGCTATTCATTATGAAGTCAGGATCGTGGACGATGACGGAGACGACCTGCCCGTGGGAGAAGTGGGCGAGATCGTTGTGCGCAGCGA
>JBKHIW010000366.1:0-2745 GCA_046538465.1 Desulfobacteraceae bacterium
ATGATGCGTGCAAAGGCGAGCTCCCTCCTTCTTCTGGATGAAAAGACGAAAAAACTCTATTTCAAGGTGGCTACCGGCGACAAGGGAGAGGAGATCCGAAAATTCGAGATCAGCCTAGGACAGGGAATCGCCGGATGGGTCGCCCTTACCGCCGAGCCTCTGCTCATACCCGACGTGACCAACGATGCGCGTTGGTATAAAGAGATCAGCGACTCCATCGGCTTTGAGACCCGCTCAATAGCATGTGTGCCCATGAAAGTGGAGGGGGAGGTAATCGGGGTGATGGAGATAATCGATAAAGAGAACGGAGAAGCGATCGTGGATGAGGACATGAAAACACTCACCGCTTTTGCCGATCTTGCTTCTCTGGCCATAAGCAATGCACGACGCATCCATGACGTGGAGCGGGAAAACCGAGACCTGAGGGAGGAACTAGAAGGCCGCAACCGCCTGGTAGGAGAAAGCCATCAACTGAAAAAAGTAATTTCCGACGCATTGAAGGTCGCCAACTCCAAGACCAGCATCCTGATACTCGGCGAGAGCGGCACAGGCAAAGAGCTTCTTGCCCGCCTTATCCACGGTGCGGGACCGCGAAGGCACAAGCCCATGATCACCCTCAATTGTGCCGCCCTCCCTGAGGGCCTGATGGAGGCGGAGCTGTTTGGCTATGAAAAAGGGGCTTTCACCGGAGCGGTGGAAAGGAGAAGAGGAAAGATTGAATCGGCTGACGGCGGCACCTTGTTTCTAGACGAAATAGGTGAGATGTCGGCCGGGATGCAGGTAAAGCTCCTAAGAGTAATCCAGGAAGGCGTATTTTACAGGGTAGGCGGAAACACTCCGATCAACGTAGATATCCGCATCCTCTCGGCCACTAACCGGGATATCGACAGAGACGTGGCGGAAGGGAGATTCAGAGAAGACCTGTTTTACCGTCTAAATGTAATCCGGATCAGGATACCGCCCCTCAGGGAGCGCAAGGAGGACATCCCCTTGATAGCGCGCCACTACTTGGAGGAATTCAAGCGCTATAGGGGGCTTCATAACCTCTCTATTTCCATGGCGGCCTTGGAGCGCATGCTTGACTATGACTGGCCGGGGAATGTACGGGAACTCCGGAATGCGCTGGAAAGAGCAGCTGTAATGGGAAACGGCCGGGAGGTGCTGCCGGAGGATTTGCCTATCTCCGGACACAGGCCGAGGCCCGCAGGGGTGCCCCTGGACATGGGACTCAAGCAGGCCGTAGACAACTTCAAGAAGGAGCTGATAGTCCAAAACCTTCAAAAAACAGGGGGAAACCGAGTAAGAGCGGCCAAGGCCCTTGGAATACAGAGAACCTATCTCTCACGGCTGATCTCTCGGTACGGCCTTCAAGACCTGTGAGGTCAGAACCGAAAGCGCGCCGCAACGGGGACAACGGAAAAAACCGCCCTCATCACTTTGCCGCAAGGGCCGCCGTCCACCTGGAGATCAACCGGCTCGTCAGCTTCCAAGGCCACCTTGCTTCCTTGAAAACGCCTCCCGGTCAGGTTATGCCCTAAAAAAGCAGTTGGAATTCCTAGAAAAAGGGCAGAAGGCGAAGAAGACACCACCAAGGCATGGAGTAGTCCATCATTCAGACGAGCACCTGGAACCACCCTCATTCCCAGCCCGTAGTAGGCGTGCTTGACCACCATAAGCGTCAATATCCTGCCTGTCCATACCAACTCGTCATCAACGAACAAGCGGCCGGCGGCCTTCTTGGCCCTGGGCAGTGCCCTTAAAAAAGGACCCGCATAGCTTGTCAAGCCGAAACCCCCGCGGGCCAGGACGGCCTGGCGCAGGCGAACGGCGGTTGCATCCAGTCCCACAGAGGCGATAAAGGCCTTCATGCCGCCTCTGCATTCCATAAGGTCGATCTTCCTGGACCGACCGACGGTTATTGCACGTGCAGCATCCAGTGGATCAGCCCCATAGCCCAAGGCATAACCCAGCGCGTTTCCCGTTCCCACAGGAAGGTAGGCCAAAACGGTCCTGGACAGGTCCACTGTGTTCACTACCAAGGATACCGTGGTATCTCCGCCGGCAGCCACCAGTATGTCGCAGCCCGCTGACACACGCTGGACGCACTCTCTAAACTCGGAAGGAGAAACGGTCTCCAAACCGTAGACCGGTGCCTCCAAGGTACGGGCAGCCTTGTAGAGAATGGAGACGCCTCCCGGACGGAGTAGAGCTCCTGCCCGCGGATTGGCCACTATTGAATAACGCATAAACCGACGAGGGGAAAGCGTTCAAGCCGAGATTCCGCCTTGGAGTCTTGCAAAGCGTTCATTCACCTCATTCCGAAATTCGGACACCTGGGTCTCGCTCATGTCTTTGAAGCGTCCCTGGGCCCTGAGATAGGGCTCCACCGCCAAGGCCTGATCTCATAAAGCAAGATTTGATGTCCGTATCGCTTATACCGCCTTCCCTAAAAATTGTCAAATCTTGTTAACTTTTCAACAAATTCATCGCACTTGAGGCGCTCTTCATAGGGTGCTTGCAAAAGCTGAATGGGGCTGATAGAAAAGCCTATACCTGAGTTGATCGGCCCGGAATCCCTCGCGGATGTTCCGGAGACCGGCGTTTACCGGCGCGGCTGTCTTGGATCCTCTGTTGGGATTTCGAGTGTTCATTTCAGGTCACAGCCTTTTTTACTGGAGGACATCCAATGAACGATGAAACCAACGGGCACCACGAACAAGGTCCAGAAGAGGACTTCGCCTCATT
>JBKHIW010000367.1:0-2744 GCA_046538465.1 Desulfobacteraceae bacterium
ATGCATTTTTAGGAAAAATATTGGACTATACAAGGCCTAGACCCCTCTAATCTTAGCTTTATTTCCTCGTTTGCTCCAGTTTTTATCTAATCATCGACTTCTGCCCTGCGGAATTTCCAAAGGCCCCCATCTCTGCACCTTAATGCTTTCTAGAAGTCTGGAACTGGGAGTTGAGGCGATGAATGGTCTTCATTAACGCGAAATAGGCATACCTCTCTTGCGAAGAAATAGGCCATGTTTTCCCTCCATGGCATCCTCGATAGGTTTCGGACTTTCGCTTCAGGTCCCTTCAAGGGAAGCAATGTATCCAAGATGCAGGTGCTACTATGTCGACGGGTCGAATACCCGTTTTCTTCTTGAATGTCAAAAGGACATTCAGGATTCAAATTGGTCTCTCGCAAAGACATATGAATGATATGGGCCTTTCTATATTCTATCATATAGGCCACACGTCGATCCGATACGCATCCAATACCCCTTCGCCTACCTCTTCAGCAAGTCTCCGACTCAGGAAATTCACCAAATCCTCCTGCCTCGGCTGCCCCAGCACCATCCGGTAGGCCACCAGCGTGCTCTGCAGATGGTCCAGGTGCTCCCGGTCCCGGCTCAACGGGAAGGTCGGCACACACCGCCGGATGCAGTACCCGTTCTCGATGTCGTAGCTCCAGAAGGGGACCAGGTCGGTCAGCCCCTCTTCTCTTTGGGCGAGGGCCATTCGGAACATGACCTCCCAGGGGTCTTGGCTTGGTCGTTCGCCGTCCAGGCTTCCCAGAGGAAACACCCTGGCCAGGTTTTTTCGAATGGCGTGCCCCTTGTAGCGGTGGATCCTTCCCTCCCGCTGCTCCAGGTCCACCGGGTTGGAAGGCAGATTCCAATGGCAGATGTCGTGGCAGTAGGGATGGAAGTCCAGGCCCTCCTGCCCGATGGAGGTGGTGGCCAGGACAAAGGGGCGGAAGGGGGAGTTGAAGGCGCACCGGACCAGATCCTTCCGGACATCAATCTTCTCCTCCTCGTTTCTCCCGTCGCCGAAGCGGAGGGCGAAGCGACACCGGATGCTGTGTCTCTGGAGAGGCTCGGCGGGCGCCCCCTTGGGAAAGATCTCGTCGAAGTCCAGGTTCACGGTCCGGAGAGAGACGGCCGCCTGGATCTCCTGGGAGAGCTGGGTGGCGGCTGTGGCCTGGGGCTTGTCCAGGAGGCCCAGGCCCTCCCGGAGCATGTGCACGTACTCGTCCAGGACGGACTGGAGGTTCCCGTCCACGCAGTAGTCGAGCACGCTCTCCCAGTAGCGGGCCTCGTCATTGGGGCGGAGGCCCCGGACCAGGAGCATGGTTTCCGGGAGGTTGAAGAGGCTGCGGAATCCCATGGCCGCCCGGGCGGCTGCGGCCAGGAGCGGGATCCACTCTCCTGTGGTTCTTGCCCTCCCTACGGTACGGGCGAGGGAGCGGAGGGCTGCGACGGCAGGTGCTGCCACGGCCGCCTTGGCGAGCACCGGGACGAGATCGTCGGGCGGGGGGCCCAGGTTCTGGGGCCTCTTAAAGTGCTCGAGGAAGCGCTGGATGTGCTCGTAGAAGTTCCCCTCCGGGTCCTCGCCGGCCCGCACCATGCGCCACCAGGCGTGGTCTCCGTTTTCCTTGTCAAGCCACTCCCGGGCGGGAGCCCGGTGGTATTTCCAGTCCAGCGCGGCCAGGGCCACCCAGAACCAGCGCTCGTCCGGGCGGGTGCCTGTCTCCCGGGCGAAAGGCCTGGTGAGCGGGGAGATTCGTCTCTCCAGGAAGGCCTCGGCCCGGGATAGGATCTCCTGCCGGGTCGGGGGCGTGCCGTTTTGTGAGAGGGCTCTTGCCTGCTCCAGGGGGTCGAAGCCCAGGGCCAGGGTCATGGAGGGGTAGATCAAGGGGAAGACGGTCATGCCCGAGCGGCGGTCCGAGGTGGACCGGAAGGTGAGGAGGCGCGCCCGGCGGCTCATGCGGTCGTATCGGGCGTCTTGCTCGAAGAGCTGCACCATGCGCCGCTCGGCCTCGTAGCTCGCCATCATGGCGATGGCCTTGGGCACAACGGCCCAGGAGGAGAAGACCAGGGTCTTAGTGGTTTCCGAGAGGCGGAGGTCGGCAAAGGGTCCCCGCTCCGGCTGGTAGTAGGGGAGCGAGGGCGGGATCCAGAGAAGCTTCCAAGCGCCTGAGTCCAAGGTGTCTCTGAGGAAGCCCCGGAGGCGGGCGTTGGCCGGGTCTACGGGCTGGTAGGCCGAGACGGCGTCCCAGGAGAGGAGCTGGGAGCGGCTTCCATCGAACACCTTGGCAAGGTCGGGGTTTTCGCCGTTTTCCACGGCTTCCACGAGCTTCTCCTTGATCTTGTAGCCGTCCCGGTCCATCACGTTCAGGAGGTAGGGGGCTGACTTCCAGTACTCCACGGTGTCGCCGGTGCCGAGGTGGCGGGAGACGGTGTCGAGCATGCAAAAGCCCTCCAGGTCCCGAGGGGAGAGGGGACCTGCCTCGGTGACGAGCCCCCGGGTCACCTCCCGGGTGTGGGTGGAGAGCCGCTCGGTGCGGACCATGACCTTGCGGAGCCTTCGCTCGATGTTTCGTTTGGTCTTGAGCCAGTTCGGGTCGTCCGTGGCGTGGGGGTTGAGGAGCACGTCCCGGAACTTTTCCAGGAGGTGCTGGAAGTTCTCGGTCTTCTCGTCCGAGTCGAAGAGGAAGTGGATGGTGCGGAGAAAGTCCTCATAGTGATCCTCCCGGTCCTGCTCGTGG
>JBKHIW010000368.1:0-2742 GCA_046538465.1 Desulfobacteraceae bacterium
TGAATGATCCCGCCAAAAGTCAAACTCTTTGCCGCTCATTTCGATTCCCGTTTACCGATCCGCGATCCGGGCGCTGGTCCCGGTGGTTGTACAAAATACGGGCCGACCAGCGTGAGCATGTCGGCCTCAACAGGCCCAAAGATTAGTGGATCATAACTCCCCCTGTAAAGTAGAAAGGGAGGACGGTGCCTGCCCCGGGTACGAAATTCGCCCCTTTACTATTTCCCATTTGCTTGCTATATTTAAATTGGTTCAGCCGTCCAGGTAGGTCTGATTAAGCCCGCCCGTTCCTGTATCAGGCGGGTTATTTTTGACGGTCTCGCAAAAAACCGCTCCACCGCCGCTGGGAACGTTGTAACCCCCTGAGACTACGAGGGCGGATAACCAGGCCAGGGGCTCTTTGCAACCCCGTCATTTTTGATCCCTGGGCGAATTATAAAAAGGAGGAAAGAATTAGTGGACATGGTTAGGCAGGAAGCAAGTACTCAAGAAATTTTGAATGAAGCGTTAAATGATCCTAATCTAACAAAAGAAGAGAGACGACAAATTGACGAAATTCAGCTAAATGCTATGCATAAAGCCAAAAAAATTACTGATAAAGAAGAGAACAGAGGCCAATTTACTGAAGCCCTTCAGAATGAGCTCCAAAAGTGCTGCGCGGAGATACAGAGGATCCGAGGCAGGGCGGCCAACAGAGAGTCCAGGCGTGTAGAGGATTTTTGATCGCTGATTATCCTCCATTAATGGGTCTTATTCATCAAGGCTTGGACGGGCTTCAGGCCGTACGGAGACCCCTGTTCAATAGCTGTGAGCACCGTGCCGCCGCCGGTAAAGAAGTAATAGGAGGGATCGTCCACGGCTGCAAGGTACAGCCTAGGGGTCGACTCGCGTAGCTCCTGGAGGGTATCTCCGCCGCCGTAAAGCTTGAGGGCGCCTGTGTTTTTGGAAACAGCCGCATTAAGGCCCCTGGTGCCCTCGGTAAACAGAGGGACTAAGCCCATAACCGCATTGACAAATATCGTCCGAGCCGATCCTATGGCATCCCTCAATGCCGGCTGCTCATAGGCGCCTTCGGCTATGTCCAAAAACCACCCGTATTCATCTCCACTTCGAAAGTCTTCGACCTTGCGGGTCCTTATTCCGGACTCGTCGCGCCTTTCCACGGAGTCTGATTCCACCACCATTGATGGCTCTATTATTTTGCCCTCCTCGGCATCTCTTCGCACCAATTCCCGGGCCGCTTCCACATCCTCTCCGCTGACCCCTGCGACACGTATATCGTACTTGGCGCAAAGATAGGCATTGTAAACAACGCCCCCGAGCACCATATGATCCACCCGCTCGTAAAGCTTGCGGAGCGGCCCGATCTTTGTGTCGTACTTGCTTCCAGCAACTACTGCCAAAAAGGGGCGCTCAGGATCCAGCACACGTTCCAGGTTGGAAAGCTCTTTTTGCATAAGAATGCCAGCATAGGATGGCAAAATAGCTGCTATATCATATGTAGATACATGCGGCTGCCATGATCCAAATGCATCATTGACATACAAATTAGAGACAGCCGAGAGACCGGCTGCAAAACGTTCCCTGTCTTCTCCCTCGCCTTCTTCCCCGCGGAAGCAACGGGTGTTCGGCAGATAGATCCCTGCGATCCTGCGAGCCTTTAGGTCTTGTATGAGCGGCCTAATGGAATCCCCTATTTCTCTGATTCCGTCCTCGCCCTCCTGCTCGAGCCTGGGAAGCGCGAAATCAACTCCGAGTTTTCTCTTCAAATAATCTATTATGGGTTGAACAGTGGCATGCGCATCGGCGGTGATCTTGCCGGTCTTCTTGTCCCGCGGCCGTCCCACATGGGTCATCAGGATCGGCCTTCCCCCCTGCTCCGCAATGCGGTAAAGGGTGGGCAAGGTGGCTTCTATCCTGTAAGGATCCTTGATCCGCCCCTTCTTGACTACATTGTGATCCACCCTTACCAGGACCACTTTGTCCATCAGCTCGGCTTCCTGAAGCAAAGGAAGCCTCTCCTTGGTTTGTCCCATGTTCATGCCTCCAACCCCTTTCCGGCCCCGAATATCGATGGAATCGCAAAAAGCCTAAAACCTGGTTATCTGCCCTTATAGTTTCAAGGGGTTACTACGTTCCCAGCGGCGGCTGAGCGGGTTTTTACGAAGCCGTCAACACTGATTGACTCACTTTGTTATCGAGTTTACACCTGAACAAATTTTTTGTCGAGTGCGTGGGAAAACCCTACGTTCATCCCTGTCGCGGGCATCCTCAAAGGAGCTGGGCTCCTGTTGCGGATTTAAGCATTGCGGTGTATTATAATTTCAATACGTAATTGATCTCATCGCTGCACCGGCCGTTCAGCTCCTTCCGATACCGGGGAGAAAGCTCGGCATATCCAATAGAGAACAAGGCGGGTGAATCCTACATGAGGGTGATTACCTTCAACCTGAGGTTTGAAAACGACCGTGACGGAGAGAATGCCTGGGACAAGAGACGAGAATTGGTGGCGGCCGTTATCGAGCGGTACCGGCCTGATATCCTCTGCACCCAGGAGGGGCGGTGGGATCAGTTGACCTATCTGCAGGAACGGCTGCCTGAATATGAGATCAACGCACCGGACAGGGTGATCGACGATACCACCCAGTACCCCACCATCTTCTGCAGGAAGGATTCATTCCTTATATTCGGCGGCGACGAGTTCTGGCTCAGCCGAACCCCCCGGATCCACAAGAGCAAGGA
>JBKHIW010000025.1:0-13152 GCA_046538465.1 Desulfobacteraceae bacterium
TTTGAATACTTCAAAAACCAGGTAATCTATGTCCAGTACCGGCCTCTTGCTGGAAGGGGAGAGAGAGGCGGCCGGGATATTCTTATAGCATACAAGCTTGGGTGTATTGAGTTCCTCCCTCCAGACTTTTTCCATATCTTGGCGCTGCCCGGCTGCTGCATAGGCCAAAGTGGGTATGCTGGCGGATACGGCGACCGCCGTATCAAAGTGCTCCAAGAGCCCCATATCCATAATCGCCATGAGCGCCCCGGCCACAAACCCTGCCCGCATGCCCCCGCCTTCCAGTACCAGGCCTAACCCGGCATCACTCATGTCTTATCTCCACATCGGTTAATTTATTGTCTAAAGACTTTGGAAAAATCATCCGAATTGCTAAATGGAGACAGAGAAGGCATCTCCAGGTATATTTCAAGGATCTTCCTTTTTATCAAAACCGGGAGGAAAGCCATGAATATCAACACCAAGCTTATAATAATCATCGGAACGGCGATTGTCTTAAGTGCCGGTGCAGTGGGCCTGCTCACTCTGTGGCAGACACTGGAAAGATCGGAAGAGACTGTGGCCGCAATTGAGGCGCTCGGCAAGCGCCAGGCAGAGAAGATGCAAACCAGCGGGGTCGAAAGAGTGAAGGATTTCAGGGAAGAGTTGCTGGCCCGGAGGAAGGAGCTGCTCAGGGCCCAGGTGCAGACCGCGTTGAGTGCAGTGAAAAAGGCGCTTAGGGATGCAGGGGCCATGAATGATGCGGGCGACATAGACAGCCGCGTGAAAGAGGCGATTGTGCTCGAGCAACAGGCAGAGATCGCTTCATTTGTAAAGGAGCTCCGATACGGACCGGATAACAAGGACTACTTCTGGATCAATGACCTTGAGCCGAAGATGGTCATGCACCCTTACAAGCCCGAGTTGAACGGCCAAGACCTTTCCGGGTTCAAGGATCCGGAAGGAAACAAGATCTTCGTGGAATTCGCACGGATTTGCAAGGAAAAAGGGGAGGGGTTCCTGGAGTACCTGTGGCCCAAGTACGGGGCGGACGAACCCCAGCCCAAGATCTCTTTTGTAAAGTTTTTCCCTGAGTGGGAGTGGATTGTAGGGACAGGGGTCTATGTGGATGATGTAGAGAAGTTGGTTCAGGCCAAGCAGGCCGAAGTAGTGGAAGAGATTCGTGCGGCCGAGGCGGAGACCGGGGCCTTGGTGGATCAGACCAAGCAGGAGACAAGGGAAGGCATCAAGAGGATGATGGTCCTAACCGGCGTTGCGACCTTGATGGTGCTCCTGGCGGTTCTCTCAGGGGCGTTTGTCTTTGCCCGCAGGAGCATTTCTCTGCCCGTGAACAGGATGATCGATGACCTTTCCACGGCGGCCGAGCATGTGAGCATCGCCTCGGGGCAGATCTCAGGGGCCGGTCAAGCCCTGGCCGAAGGGGCGTCCGAGCAGGCTGCATCCATCCAGGAGACATCCTCGTCCTTGGAGGAGATAGCCACAATGACCCGGCAAAATGCAGACAGTGCGGCCAAGGCGGATTCGATCATGCGGGAGGCCGACGGTACAGTGGCCAAGGCCAACAGCTCCATGGCGGAGGTTACCGCATCCATGGAGCGCATCTCTCAATCCGGCGATGAGACCTTCAAAATAGTTAAAACCATCGAGGAGATAGCCTTTCAGACCAATCTGCTCGCCCTGAACGCGGCTGTTGAGGCGGCCCGCGCCGGGGAGGCCGGAGCCGGTTTCGCGGTTGTGGCCGAGGAGGTACGGACATTGGCCCTGCGCGCCTCAGAGGCGGCCGGGAGTACGGCGGCCCTGATCGAAGATACGAGGAAGAGGCTGGAAGAGGGTTCGGAGCTGGTCACCCGGACCAGCGATGAATTCCGGCAAGTGGCCAAAGGGGCCTCCAAGGTGGCAAAGCTGGTCTCGGAGATCTCGGCCGCATCCGGAGAGCAGGCTCAAGGGATCGAGCAGATAAACAAAGCGGTTGCAGAGATGGACAAGGCGGTTCAGCAGAACGCCTCCAGCGCGGAAGAGTCTGCCTCTGCCGCTCGTGAGATGAACTCGCAGGCCGAAGAGCTCAAGAGGATAATCAAGGAGCTCGCCGCACTGGTCTCTGGAAAGGAGGAAAAGAGGATCGGCCGGAGAAGCTCTTTATTGCACATGTGATGCTGAGTATCCTTAATCAAGGCTTTTGCTTGACTCTGCAGCGGGGCTCGGGTAAGAGGGCGTGCGGTGGAAGACAAGGAACCGGAGTAGGAAAGGAGTCTTTGCCCCGAAATGAGCCCCGGAGATCGATGGATAAGGGCGGTGCCCCCGGACCTGGAAAGACCAAGCCTGGGGGACAACACCGCTGATGCGGACCGTTTGACCAAGTCGCTGGCCAGGGCCCTGGGAGGGCGGGTGGCGGTCGGTTTTTCTCTCCTCAAGCAGGTTCCCTATGTGCTCAGGGAGAACGATTACCGGGTTTGTTCGGTGGCCGCCGAGGAGGAGGGGCTCTGGCGTCTGGTGGATCTGCGTCCCCGAAATGAAGCCGGGCTCCTGGGCCTTGCAGTGGACCTGGGGACCTCTACAGTGGTGGCCCGGCTAATGGATCTGGAGGGGAGAGAGGTGCAGGGGGAGTCGGTCTTTTTAAATCCTCAGGCCGAATACGGTGAAGACGTGCTCTCCAGGATCCACTTCGCCTCACAGGATGGAGGCCTGGAGACCCTCAGACGATGCCTGCTGGATGAACTCAATGGAGAGATAAAGAAGTTGGCCGAGGCGGCCGGCGTTCCCCCCGGTCGATTGGCCGGGGCCGCCATGGCCGGAAATACCACTATGACGCATCTATTCCTGGGACTGAATCCCTTCTGGCTGTGCCGTGAGCCCTATATCCCCGCAGTGAACAGGCTGGGTATCCTCAGGGCCGGGGAGGTCGGTCTCGATATCAACGAGCACGCCCCGGTGCTTGTATTTCCAAACGTGGGGAGCTACTTCGGCGGCGATCTGATTGCGGGTATTTTGGCCTCGGGAATGGATCTGAAGGAGGAAGTCTCCATATTGGTGGACGTTGGCACCAACGCCGAGGTGGTGCTGGGAAACAAGGATTGGCTCATGGCGTGCGCAGGGGCGGCGGGGCCGGCTCTCGAGGGCGGGGTGGCGCAAATGGGTATGATGGCGGGCCCGGGGGTCATAGACCGCGTGAGGGTGGACAGGGATACGAAGGCCCTGGATATTCATACCATAGGCGGGGCGCCGCCGGTGGGAATATGCGGTTCAGGGTTGATTGACTTGGTGGGAGGGCTTTTCCTCGCCGGGATGCTGGATATAAGGGGTAAGTTCGTCCCCGGGGCCTGCGAGGACCGTTTAAAGGACGAGGACGGGATCCCGTGCTTCGTGGTGGTACCGGCCGACGAATCGGGCACCGGGCGGGAACTCACGTTGTGCCAGCCGGATCTCGACTCGCTGATCCGGTCCAAGGCGGCTATGTATACCATCCTTACCACCGTGAGCAATATGGTCAACATGAAGCCCACAGGCTTCAGTCGGTTCTATGTGGCGGGGACGTTCGGATCCTATATTGATCCCCGCTCGGCCATAGTCCTGGGCATGCTCCCGGATCTGCCTTTGGATAGATACGAATCCTTGGGGAACACCAGTCTGGAGGGCGCCGCTGCCGCGCTTATGGACAAGGATGTGCGTGATCGCATAGACCGGATAAGGGAGCGTATAACCTACATCGAGCTCAACGTTAACCAGGAGTTCATGAACCTGTTCAGTGCGGCCAAGTTTATCCCCCACACGGATCTTTCCCTGTTTCCGTCGGTCAAGGAGCTTCAGGGGGAGTATCCCGGCTGAGCCCGGAATGCCTATTTGTCCAGGGAGCCTTCCTCCACAGGGCCGTCCGCGCTTACCAGGTCAGGGTCGAGCGGGGTGAAAGAGCGAAGCTGGGCTCCTACCAAGGAGTCCTCATCCAGATCCGGGTCCTCCCATTCCCGGACCCCTCGTTCGCTCGAATAGGCCGTGCTGGAGGACCCGCTGAGTCTGGACCCGGCGCTCTTTTCGAACTCCTGCTGACAGGGGACGCAGAGAGTCGCATCAGGCACGATCATCAGTCTTTCCACCGGGATGGGATCGCCGCACTCCTCGCATATCCCGAACTCTTCATCCCATTGCACGCGCTGGATGAGCTCCTGGATCTTTCGGAGCTCCCGGGTCTTACGTTCCACGAACGAATAATAGTTGTGCGTGGAGATCTCGCACTGGGCCCCGTCCGCCTCGTCGGCGATGTCCTCCAGGCCTCTGCCGGAGCTGTTTTCCCGCCAGCTCTCTCGTGATTCACGCAATACTGACTGGAGCTCTTCCTTCTTGGCCAGAAGGCTGTCGGCGAGAACCGATCGAAGATCGTCGTCCATGTTTTGACCTCCTCACTCCCGGGGGTGTTTGACGTCCGGAGTCAAGCTCCGGCGCGGCCCGGCCATGCAATACCCGCCCTGGGCCGAACGCGCAAAATATGGGTTCTCCTCGTGGGCTTGTCAACAGTAAAACAAAGAAGGCCTAAAAAAAGATAAGGAAGGTCTTCAGTGGCGCTGCCCGGTTTGGCCCTTGATATAAAGGCATGGAATTTATTAATATGAAATATTTGCGATACACGCGTTGCGTCCGAGGAGCCTCGGGGGCGGCCTTTGTCGAGCAGGACCGCTTTTCATGTTCATTACCTTTGAAGGGATCGAGGGGTGCGGGAAGAGCACCCAACTGGTGAGACTCGCAGCCTCTCTGGAGTATAGAGGAGTGCCGGTCCTGCGCACGTTCGAGCCAGGCGGCACCCGCATAGGAGAGGAATTCAGGCGCATTCTTTTGGCAAACAGAAACAAGGACTTGTGCCCCCTGGCCGAGCTGCTGCTCTACGAGGCGGACCGCTCACAGCATGTAAGCTCCGTGATAAGGCCAGCGCTCGAGCGGGGTGAATGGGTGGTCTGCGATAGGTTCTGCGACGCCACCACGGCGTATCAGGGAGCGGCCAGGGGCCAGGATCCTGAATTGATCCGCATTTTGAACGCTGCGGCAACGGGCGGACTGGTCCCGGATCTCACTTTTCTACTGGACTGCCCGGTGGAGGAAGGCCTGGCCAGGGCCATGAGGCGGGAGGCCGCGGGTGCTCAGGTGGGTCAGGATCGGTTCGAAAGGGAAAGCCTGGCTTTTCATCAATCGGTCAGGGAAGGCTACTTGCGGATCGCCCGGGAGGAGCCTGATAGGTTCGAGGTGATCGATGCATCGCAGGATATGGAGACCGTGGAGGCGGAGATCTTGAGGCGTCTGGAGGCACGTTCGAATATGAGCGGCCGGGGGGAGCGACATGGCTGAGGAGGCCGTCCGGGTTTCGGATGAGGAGGTTCCCAAAGCAGGGCCGTTTTCAGCCGTACTGGGCCAAGAGCGGGCGATCGGGTTTCTCAGGCGGGCCCTGGCTGAGGGGAAAATCCCGAACGCCTATTTGTTTTCGGGTATCACCGGCGTTGGCAAGACGACCACAGCTCTGGCCTTTGCCAGGGCACTGAACTGCTCCGCCTGTGTGGACGGTGAAAGCTGCGGAGAATGTGTTTCCTGCAGGCGGATGGCAGGCGGGAACCACCCGGACCTGGAGATGATACGGCCGAAGGGTCGAACGATCGGGATCGAGCAGATGCGTGAGCTGGCGCGCAGAATCTTTCTCAAGACGGTGGTGCCGGGAGGATACAGGGTTAGTATAATAGAGCGTGCCGAGTGGATGACCCAGGAAGCGGCCAATGCCTTTTTGAAGACCCTTGAAGAGCCGCCTCCGGGCAATGTGATGATCTTGTGCGTGGCGGATCAGAGAGAGCTGCCGTCCACTATCGAGTCCCGCTGCCAGAGGGTGCCCTTTGCGCCTGTATCCCCCGAGGTTTTGAGCCGGTGGCTCATTCAAACCAGGGAGCTGCCGGAGCTTGAGGCCTCGATCCTGGCCGGCCTCTCCGGCGGGAGTGTGGGAAGGGCGCTTTTGATGGCCGAGGGCGGCCTGGTTGAGAGAAGGTTGAAGGACCTTGAGGAGTTTCTTGCTCTTCCCCGGATGTCGCCGTTCGAGATTCTCGAGACGGCGGTAGGATACGCCAAAGAGGAGAAAAAACAGGGCGGTCAAGAGTCCGTGCTTTGGGGGGTGATGGACTTGTGGAAGAGCTGCTGCCGGGATTTGGTGCTGATTCATGTGGGGGCTCCTGAAGGGCTTATAGTAAACAAGGACAAGGAAGAGGAGTTGCGGGCCCTGGCTGATAAGTGTAACATTAAAAATTTAGCAGAAATACTGCTGATCCTTGACAAGGCCCAGCGCGAGCTCTCTGAATCCAGAAACATTGACCTACTGGCCGAGACCACTTTTCTTAGATTATGCTCAGAAGCAAGGGGTACTGGAACGGACAGCCGAAGCCTGTCTGAGCGATTCATGGGGTCGGCCTGAGGCTTCTTATGGAAACGTTACAGGAGCGGTTGGATTTATTGGGAAGGATAGTTGGTGTTCAAATCGACGCCCGCGGTCGTATACAGGACTTTGATGCGGGAGAAATCAATTTGTGCAAGGGAGACCGGGTGTTGGTGGAAACAGAAAACGGCTCGGCCTTTGGGGTGGTATGCACCAGGCCGAGGGTGAGGTGCAACACCCTCCCCCAGAGGTCTCTTTCAAAGGTCTTGGGGCACGCTACCCAGTCCGACGTGGAAAAATTCCAAAAGAAGTGCGAGCTGGAAAGAGAGGCCTACGCATACTGCCAGGATCGCATACAGTCCAGGTCCATTTCCATGTGTCTTGTCGCGGTGGAACAGGTCGACGACAACGGCAAAATCATGGTTTATTTCACCGCGGACGGGAGGGTGGATTTCCGCGAGTTGGTCAAGGACCTGGTTAGGAGGTTCAAGACTCGGATTGAGATGAGGCAGATAGGCGTCAGGCATGAGGCCAAGATGTTCGGAGGGCTGGGCACCTGCGGCAGGCAGCTTTGCTGCGTGTCCTTTTTGAGCAGCTTCTCCCCTGTCTCCATCAAGATGGCCAAGGAGCAAAACCTTTCCTTGAATCCTTCCAAGATTTCAGGCATGTGCGGGCGTCTGATGTGCTGCCTTGCCTATGAGTTCGACTATTACGAGGAAGCGGGCAGGAATCTTCCCAAGATAGGAAAGCGGGTCACCACCTCCCAAGGCGAAGGCAAGGTGATCCGTCAAAACCTCTTGAAGCGTGTGCTCACAGTTCAGCTGGACTCGGGAGAGGAAGTGGAGGTATCGATCGACGAAGTGGCCAAGCAGCGCAGAACCAGGAAAAGGACAAAGGAGCGAGGTGAAAATTGAACCGGACTTTTTATGCAACTACACCGATTTATTACGTAAATGCGGAGCCTCATATAGGCCATGCCTATACTACTATAGTGGCGGATGTGGTGAGCCGATACAACCGGATAGCGGGCCGGGAAGCCTTTTTTCTGACCGGGACCGATGAGCACGGAGACAAGATAGTCGCGGCCGCCGACAAGGCCGGGAAATCACCCAAGGAGTATGTGGATGAGATAAGCGGTCTTTTCAAGGCGCTCTGGCCCAAGCTCAATATAAGCAACGACTACTTCGTGAGGACCACCGACGCCTCCCATATGAACTGTGTCCAGGAGATCCTGGAGCGGGTCAGGGCGAGCGGGGATATCTATTTCAGCCAGTACACGGGGCTTTACTGCTTTGGGTGCGAGCGCTTCTATTCCAAACGTGAGTTGGTGGACGGAAAATGTCCGGATCATCAGACCGAGCCTGTGGAAATAAAGGAGGCGAATTACTTTTTCAGGATGAGCCGCTATCAGGACTGGCTCATTGAGCATATTCGGGAGAATCCTGATTTCATCCGCCCTGAGCGTTATAGAAATGAGATCCTATCATTTTTGCAGGAGCCTTTAGAAGATCTCTGTATATCAAGACCTAAAAGTCGTCTTACTTGGGGTATAACGCTTCCTTTTGATGAGAATTATGTTACTTATGTCTGGTTTGATGCCTTGATAAACTATATATCGGCTTTGGGCTATCCTGATGGAGATTTATTCAAGAAGTTTTGGCCTTCCGCCCAGCATTTCATAGCCAAGGACATACTCAAGCCCCATGGCATCTACTGGCCTTGTATGCTCAAGGCCGCGGGGGTCGACCCCTACCGGCACCTGAACGTCCACGGATGGTGGAGGGTGAACGAAGGCAAGATGTCCAAGAGCCTCGGCAACGTGGTTCGACCTTTGGATCTGGTGGATATATACGGACTGGACGCATTCAGGTATTTTCTCCTGAGGGAGATGGTATTCGGGCTTGACGCGGAGTTCAGCGAAGAGGCCCTGGTCGGGCGGATCAACTCGGATTTGGCCAATGACCTGGGTAACCTGGTCAGCCGCTCGCTTTCAATGGCCCGCAAGTACTACAAGGGAAGGCTCCCGAACCCCGGGGAAGGGGGGGAGGAGGAAAAGGCGCTCAGGGACGGCGCTCTAAAGATGATCCGGGCCTACAAAGAGAACATGGAGGGCCTCCGATTCGACCGGGCGCTGGCAGCGGTGTGGGAAGTGATCGGCCGTCTGAACAAGTATATCGACACTACTGCCCCGTGGGTCCTGGCCAAATCGGATCCGGACCGACTGGCGATCGTGATGCACCATATTGTGGAGCCCCTCAAGATCATTTCCGGGCTCATCTGGCCCTTTATGCCCCGGAGCGCGGAGACCATGCAGGGGCTCCTAGGCCTGGAAAGACGGGGGCGGGACCTTTCCTTGGATCTCCTTGAGGATTGGGGGGCCTTGACCGGCGGAACGCTTAGCAAGCCCAAGGCCCTTTTCCCCCGTGTGGAGATGGGCGGTGGAAAGGCCGAGACCAAGGGAGAGGAGCGCAAGATGGAAAAACAACCTCCTGTGGATGCCGGGGACGGAAAGGTCTCCCTGGAACGTTTCAAGGAGCTGGAGTTCAAGGTGGGCACTGTGACCGGCGTGGAGGATATACAGGGATCGAAGAAGCTCTATAAGCTTATTGTGGACCTGGGGGAGGAGCGGACAGTGGTGGCCGGGCTGAAGGGGCACTACACCAGGGATGAGCTGGTGGGGCGGCAGGTGGTGCTGGTGGCCAACCTGCAGCCCGCGAAGCTCATGGGTGTGGAGTCACAGGGGATGGTGCTGGCGGCCGAGGATGATCAAGGCGTCCATCTGATCGCACCCGACGTACCGACTTCGCCCGGAAGCGCGGTCAAATAGACCGATTCGCCCTGATCCGGGGCGGTGCATCCCTGGACGGGCAGAGATCGGCTATCGCGCATCGGTCATGGTCCGGCTTTTTTGCCTTGCAGACCTCCCTTCCATGATAGACCAACAGATCGGAGAACCGCCGCCATTTTTCCGGGGGCAGGAGCGCCTGGATGTCTTTTTCTATCTTGTCCGGGTCGGTGTTGTCTGTGAGGCCGAGGCGGGCGGCAAGGCGCTTGACGTGGGTGTCAACCACCACTCCGGGGACGTCGAAGACCGCACCCAAGACGCAGTTTGCGGTCTTGCGGCCCACGCCGGGCAGCGACACCATCTCCTCCATGGTGGAAGGGACCTCGCCGCCGTAACGCTCCATTAGAGCAAGGCTGCATAGCTTAATGGCCTTGGCCTTGTTGCGGAAGAAGCCGGTGGGCCTTATTGCCGGTTCCAGCTCTTCAAGCGGCGCGGCGGCGAAGTCCGCCGGAGTCCTGTATTTTTTGAACAAGTCCTTGGTGACCTCATTTACCTGCTTGTCCGTGCTTTGGGCCGAGAGGATGGTGGCCACCAACAGCTCGAAGGGCGTTTCATACCTGAGAGCGGTCTTGGCCTTTGTATAAAGCGGGTCGAGTAACCGATAAACCGACTCCGCCCTCTTCCTCCTCACATCCAGTGAATCCATTCACCTTCCCCCGTGTGCAAAAGCTCTCCCCGCTTCGCCCAGCCGGGTGAATCCGCAAGCCGCCCGGAATAAGACCCTATTTTCATTAACCAGTCAAGCCTTTGACTAAAATGCAAGAGGGGCAATAAGCAGCCCTGCCCTTCTATTGGGTTTATCAAACATAACTTATTGTATTTAAAAGCATTAACCAGCGTCCGGATTTTAGGCACGATTTCTGCTTAAGGGGAAACCGAGGGCAGGAGCGAGCTGATCGTACCGGTCCGAAGAGAAAGGCGCTCATATGAAGAGCCCATCCTTTTGCCATACCGAAGTTCAGGAGCGGATCTCCCTTCTCGAAAAAGCACTGCAGGACCAGAGGAGGGTGGAGGCGGTTTTGAGCCGCTCAGCCGCGCAGAAGGAGGCCGTAATGGACAGCCTGCCTGACCGGGTGGTTTATCAGGATACGGCCTACCGAATCTTGTGGGCGAACGAGGCTGCCTGTCGTGCAGCGGGAATGGACAAGGATCGGCTCGTGGGAATGCACTGTTACCAAGCATGGAAGGGACGTTTAACCCCATGCGGGGACTGTCCCTTGGAGAGCGGCATGAGGGGGCAGGAAGGAGTCGTCTCTTTCAACGAGATCATCGCGGCGGACGGACGAAAATGGGTGATAAGGGCCTGCCCGGTAAGGGGGCCGTCAGGAAAAACGCTGGGAATCGTCAAGGTTATGACGGATACAACCGGGTGGGGGCTGGGCGGGGAAAGCCCGTACAGGGAGCAGAGCTTTCATAAGACCCTGTTCGAGAGCACCCCGGCCTTTATTGTTGCCATCGACCCTGAGGGGCGCACTTTGACTATGAATCCGGCCATGACCAGTGCGCTGGGGTATAAACTCGAAGAGGTGATCGGCAGGAGTTACCTGGAGCATTTTGTACCGGAAGACGAAAGGGAAGAGGTCTCAAGGGTGTTCCGGGGTTTGGTGGACCAGAGACGCACCACACTAAATGAAAACCGGGTTATAGGGAGGGACGGTCGGGAGTATCTGGTGCAGTGGCACGGCAGGCCGGTCTTCAGGGAGGACGGCTCTCCGGACTTTTTCTTTGGTGTAGGGGTTGACGTTACCGAAAAAAAGCACCTGGAGCTCCACTTGATGGAGGCGCAGAAGATGAAAGCGGTAGGGACGTTGGCCGGCGGGATTGCTCACGATTTCAACAACCTCCTTCAGGCGATTCGAGGCTATGCAGATCTGCTTCTACTGGACAAGGAGCCGGGGGATCCGGATTACCAGGAGCTGACCGAGATTCAAAGAGCGGCTTGTTCCGCCTCGGAGTTGACCGATCAGCTCCTGGCTTTCAGCCGGAAGGTAAAGAGCGAGCCGCAGCCGGTGAACCTGAATGAAACGGTTCGGCAAGTATCCAGGATCCTGAGGCGAACCATCCCTGAGATGATATCCGTAGAACTCCGCCTCCAAGACGACTTGGCCTTTGTCAACGCCGATTCGGTTCAGCTCGAACAGGTATTGATGAACCTGGCGTTGAACGCCCGTGATTCCATGCCCAAGGGCGGGACAATGACCCTTGAGACCAAGGGCATTTTTTTGGACGAGGCCGGCTGTTCCGCCCACGCCTGCGCCGAACCCGGGGAGTATGTGGTGCTCATGGTCAAGGACACCGGCCACGGCATTGAACCCCAGGTCCTCGACCATATTTTCGAGCCCTTTTATACCACCAAAGAGCGAGGCGAGGGAAGCGGCCTGGGTTTGTCGATGGTTTACGGGATCGTCAGGAACCATAGGGGATTCATAAAATGCGAAAGCGCTCCGGGGCAGGGCACCGTATTCGAGGTCTATCTGCCGGCGGCCGAACCTACTGAACCCTGACGGAGTTGCAAAAAGCCTCTGACCTGGTTATCCGCCCCAATAGTTTGGAGGGGCTATGACGTTCTCATCGACGGTGGAGCGGATTTTTGCGGGACCGTCAACCCTGGAATCAGTCGAAGCGGATCCAGGGGGTGAGGGCCGGGCTGCTTGAAGTCCTTCGGGGCGGTCTTTATCGGGTCGGAAATGTAGGCGACTGGTAGAAATGATTTGAGTAGGACGGCCCCAGGGTCGAAATAAATGGCAGGAGGCAGGAGTATTCGGTTTGAATCGAGATCGGCGCAGGCCTTGTCCAAGGCCCGCAAAAGGCGCCGCGGAAAACAAGGAGGAGGTTTTCAAATGGCAGGATTGGCAGAGGCGGTCAAAGAAAGGCCGGAGGCCGGACGTGAGGGGAAGTATTTGACCTTTACGCTGGCTGACGAGGATTACGGAATCGGGATCCTCAAGATTAAAGAGATCATAGGGATGATGCCCATAACCCCGGTTCCCCAGACCCCGAAATTCGTCAAGGGAGTTATAAACCTGCGAGGCAAGGTGATTCCTGTAGTGGATTTGCGACTGCGCTTCGGCATGGAAGAGATCGAGTACAACGAGAGGACCTGCATCATAGTGGTGGAGATAACCGGTGAAAGCGGGACCATCCAGACGGGCATCGTGGTGGATGCGGTCTCGGAGGTCATGAACATGAAGGAAGGCGACATCGAGGATCCTCCCGACTTCGGCACCGGGCTTCAGACGGATTATATCCTTGGCATGGCCAAAATGGAAGGTGGGGTAAAGATATTACTGGATATTGACAAAGTATTAAGTGCTGAAGAGATGGCTAGGTTAAAGCAAAGCGTTTGATGAAATAATAATAAAATTATAAGGGCATTAAATAAATAATAATAAAGGAGACAATTCAACCCAATGAGACGGAAAAAAGGGCTAACATTCAAACTGATGGCAGGGGGGGTGGCAATAGCTGTAATTCCTCTGTTGGTGGTGGGGTTTTTTGCAGTTGACCGGGCCTCCGAAGGACTGGCCAATATGGCTGAGGGCCGAGCGGTCCAGCTTGCAGAAGACATTTCCGAGATGGTGAGGGTGTTTCTGGAGGGGGAGACAAAGCTGGTCAGGCAGATCGCCTCGGGCGGGGCCGCCAGGGATGCGGCCCTCGCGGTCCGGGACCAAGGCGTGGAAGCCTCGGCCGATACTGTGGGCAGGCTCCAGGCGGATCTCAGGGAGACCATGAAAAGCCTAGGCCAAGACTATGAGCTGATTTTGGTAACAGACGCCAACGGTGTGGTCTTTGCAGACAGCGTGGACGGGGCCCAGCAGGGTGTATCTATATCCGACCGCCCTTACTTTCACCGAGCGATGGATGGAAAGGCCGTGGTCGCCCAGCCGGTCAAATCCAAGTCGAGCGGCAAGCCCGT
>JBKHIW010000369.1:0-2737 GCA_046538465.1 Desulfobacteraceae bacterium
CCGGACGATTTCAAGGGAGGTCTTCCCGGTGAACACCTCGCCTTCGCCCTCGAGGGGTTTCCCGGCGAGGTCGGTGTTCTTGATCAGTACTCTCACGGCGCACCTCCTTCATCAGTCTCCGCGGTGCCGTTCCCTGAAAACGCCGGAGGCCGGGATTCGATTGCGGATTGAGTACTTTCCGGTTTCGGTCTGCCGCGTTTGAACGCCGAGTCCCCCGGAAGCGCAGCGAGCAGGTGTTTGCGCGCGGTCTTGAACTCGTCGCCGATCAGTCCCAGGTGGAGCAGAAAGACCCGGAAGTCGTAGCGGGCGCTCTGAGGATCGAAGGAGCGCTTACGGCTGGAAGCGGCCCGCCCGCTCAGGGCCTTGGCGGCGACGGCCAGGACCAGCTGGATATAGGCCCGCACCTTACCGGCGTGAAGCGTTCCCTCGAACCAGCGGAACTCTACGGTTCCCCGGTACCAGACGTTGTGCAGGTTCACCCCGTGGTAGCGGGATGAGTCGAAATGCTGGGGCCGGCGGTTGTGATATTCGTACCGGTTGCGGTTGTGCTGATTTTTAGTCTTCGGCCGTCGGCGCTTGATCTTTCTGATCAGGTCCTCGCTCACCGGTTTGCTGTAGTTCCGCTGCCGGGTCTCGTTGACACCAAGGGCCTTGAGGATGAGCGGCTCCTGCTTGTAGATGATCTTGGTTAGGTTACCCAGGGTGCGGCCGTCGGATGCGGTGGCGTCCACATGAATGTGGATGCCGCATCGCTGGTCGATTTTGGCCCCGCAGCGGCGCACCGCCCGGATCACTTCCTGAAGGGTCGGGATGTCGGTGTAGGCGAGTACCGGGCTGTTAAATTGCCGGATTCAAAAAACGGAGAATGGGAGAATCAGGAAAGGACATTTGTGAAGACCGAGGCTGACCACCCACGGTTGCATCGCAACCCCGGGCGGAGAGCATCGAAACTGAGAATCGGGAAGGATGTGGTCGGCGGTGTAAGTCGGCGAAGACAGGGCAGAAATGACAAAACCCCGTGAGGATCAACCCACAGGGTCTTGTGTTGAATAAGAACCGCTGATTTCAGCGGATAGGATTTTGGCTCCCCGGGACGGACTCGAACCGCCGACTAAGTGGTTAACAGCCACCCGCTCTACCTGCTGAGCTACCGGGGAATTTGACGAGCATAGTCCAATATCTTTAAACATGGCGAAGGGGCTCGTCAAGAGAAAAGGAAATGGCGGTTTGACCGAGGATCTGGTAGGTTGAGGATCGAGAGGAGAGCGAGCGTGGTCAGACTCGGATTGTTGGAGGTGGCATGAAGGCGAGGATCTTGTTTCTTTGCACCGGGAACTCATGCAGGAGCCAGATGGCGGAGGGGTGGGCGAGGCATTTGAAGGGGGAGGAAATAGAAGCCTGGTCTGCCGGGGTGGCCCCTCAGAGGCTGGACCCCAGGGCGGTGGCCGCTATGGCTGAGGAGGGTGTGGATATCTCAGGCCACAGGTCCAAGAGCGTGGATGAGTTTTTGGGGCGGGACTTTGATTTCGTGATAACGCTTTGTGATGACGCCAGGGAGAGCTGCCCCCTGTTCCCTGGAGAAGCCAGAATTGTTCACAGGGGTTTTGAGGACCCGCCGATCTTGGCCCTGGGGGCGGGCAGTGAAGAAGAGGCGATGAGTCAGTACAGGCGGGTTCGGGATGAGATCAGGGGTTTTGTCGAGGGGCTGCCAGGCAATCTGGAGCATGGTTGACAGTGGAGATGGAGTTGGGATATAGAAATCAATGAAGGCCCGGAAGGCGTGTGATCTCTTTTCGGCGGAGACACGAAGCTTTGGGTCGAAAGGACGGAAAAGGAATCGCTTGTGGCGGTGCCGCCTGGATCTCCCATTAGGTGTGACCGGGACGGCTGATGCGCTTGGCTTCCTCCGGGGAACTCGTCGTTTTCAGTCGTAGAGCCTTGTTGCCTGGTCTTTCGGTGGCCCGAAAGGCCTTTTTTATTTGGGGCGCAGGGCGGGAGCCGCAGGCCAATCGACCGGAAGGAGCAATAGGATGGAAAAGAATAAAGTGACCATAGCAGAACTCAACAAGAAGAAGGCTGAAGGCCGCAAGATAACCATGATGACCGCGTATGACTACCCAGGGGCGCGGCTGGTGGACGAGGCGGGGATCGACACCATTCTGGTGGGTGACTCTCTGGCCATGGTGGTCCTGGGGTATGACTCCACCGTACCGATCACGGTGGACGAGATGCTTCACCATTGCAAGGCTGTCAAGAGGGGCGCCGAGAGGGCCTTTATTATCGGGGATCTGCCCTTTATGTCCTACCAGGTCAGTGAGGTCCAGGCCGTGGAAAACGCGGGCCGCTTCATCAAGGAGGCCGGCTGCGACGCGGTGAAGCTGGAAGGGGGATCCGAGATGGCGGGCGTGGTAAGGGCCGTGGTGCGGGCCGGGATTCCTGTGTGCGCACATATAGGTCTCACCCCCCAAACCGCCACTATGCTTAGCGGCTTCCGGGTCCAGGGAAAGGATGCGGAGGGCGGCAGGGCGCTTCTCCGGTCCGCCCGGGATCTCGAGGATGCCGGCGCCTTTATGATTGTGATGGAGTGCATCCCGGATCTATTGGCCGCCAGGATAACCAAGGAGGTCGGCATCCCCACCATAGGGATCGGCGCGGGCAAGGACTGCGACGGTCAGGTGCTGGTCTACCACGACGTCCTCGGCCTTTTTGAGAGGTTTACGCCTAAGTTTGTAAAGCA
>JBKHIW010000370.1:0-2727 GCA_046538465.1 Desulfobacteraceae bacterium
GCAGGCGATCACCAGCACTGCAACCAGGCGGATCATGGCGGGCACGAACTCCCCCCCGGCCAGCCACCATACTATAAAGGCAAGCAATGCAACCCCTATCACCCCGGGCACGAACACCGCCGCCACCCTGTCGGCCAAGGCCTGGATGGGGGCCTTGCTCCCCTGGGCCTCACGGACCAGCCTGATGATCGCAGCAAGCGCGGTGTCCCTGCCTACCCGGGTGGCACGGAACTTGATCCATCCCCCCTTGTTGACCGCGCCCCCGCTTACCTTGTCTCCCGGGCCCTTGTCCACCGGCAGGGGCTCTCCGGTCAGCATTGACTCGTCAATGCTCGAGCCGCCCTCCTCGATCACTCCGTCGACCGGAATGCTCTGCCCGGGTCTGACCACCACCAGATCCCCGACCTGGAGGCTGGAGACAGGGACCTGAGATTCTTTTCCGTCCACCAGGACCGTGGCTGTCTTGGGCCGGAGATCCATAAGCTTTCTGATCGCCCCCCCTGTACGGCCCTTGGTCCTGGCCTCCAGCATCTTGCCCAGCTTGATCAAAGTGATGATGACCGCGGAGGTCTCGAAATACACGTGCTCGCCCAGCGGAGGATAAAGGAGAAGGGCCAGGGAGTAGAAATAAGCCACAGATGAGCCCATGGCCACCAGAACGTCCATGTTGGCGCTTCCGTTCCTGAGGCTCTTCCACCCCCCGGTATAGTAGTCCCACCCGGTGTAGAACTGAACAGGGGTGGCCAGCGCCCAGAACAGCCAGTTCATCCAGGCTGCATGGGCCCAACCCCCCAACAGCCCGAAATCCCGGCCCATACTGAGAATAAAGAGGGGCGCTGAAAAAAGTACCCCTACGGCGAACTTGCGGGTCTGCCCCCGAATCTCTGCCCTGCGGGCCGCGGCCTCTGCGTCCTCTTCCCCTTCTTTAGAAGGAAGGACCGCACCGTAGCCTGCCTGCTCTACGGCCGCAGCCATATCCTCCAGGCCCGCAAGAGAGGGGATGTATTCCACCGAGGCCCGCTCCGCAGCAAAGTTGACCGAAGCGCTGAGCACGCCCGGGACCTTTCGCATCAGGGCCCGCTCAATGTTCAGGGCGCAGTTCGCGCAGGTCATCCCGGTTACCGGAAACTCCGCCTTGGCCTTGACCACGCCGTAGCCCGCATCCTGTACAGCGTCCACCAGGTCGCGGATCCGGACCTTTTCCGGGTCGAATGTAATCGTTGCCTCGTCAGCGGCGAAGTTGACGTTTGCCTGCTTTACCCCGGGCAATCGGCCTGTGCTGCGCTCGATGTTCAGGGCGCAGTTCGCGCAGGTCATCCCTGTGAGAGGCAGCCTTACAGTCTGCTCGCTCATTTCGAGCCCTCTTCGGAAAAACGTGTCAGAGGATCTCCGCTGCCGGGTAGTTGATCTCCTCGAGGGCCGCCTTTATGCGGTCGAGGTCCGCCGGTGCATCCCATTCCACAGAGATCGACTTGGCCCCCAGGTCTCCCTTGACCTCCGTTACCCCTTCCAAGGCCTCCAGCTCCTGTTCTATGGTCTTGACGCAGTGGGCGCATGATATGTTGGGTAAGCGAAGCTTGGTCACGGTCATGATCGTCCCTCCTCCAATGGTTGTAATTACTGCCCCTATAACTTGAAAACCTCCACCCCTTGGAAGCCTGATGGGTGGACGGCTTATTTCAGCACATACACTAATTATACTTCATTAATAGGAAAAACCAAGGTCTTTATGTATAAAAAGAGCCGCCCCCGGCCCTGGGCTGGAAGCGGCTCTTTATCAGGAAGGCTGAGAGAACACTTTAACGCCGGCAGAAGCCGGGCCCATAGCCGCCGCGGGCGCGGGGTCCGTATTCATACCCGTAGCCGCCGGCCGCCCCGGCTCCCGGAGCCGCCTTGGAGATCTCCAGCTGCAGTTCAATACGCTTGTCTGCCAAAGTCGATCGCAGATCGTTTATCTCATTCTGAACCGCCCTCACCTCGGCCTCATCCGGGGTCTCTGCGGTCAAAAGGGCTCTTAACTCTGCCTTTTTAGCCCAGAGTTCAGCACGCGCCTGAGCCGTCTCTTGGTAATGCCTGCGATGGATCTCCTCCACCCGGGCCCGCTGCTCCTCGCTGAGATCCGAGTCATAAGCCCCAAAAGCCGCCCGACAGGCCCCAGGACCTTGGCCCCATCCGCCTCGACCGGCGCTTCCCTTGCCCCAACCCGGCCCCTGGGCCATAACAGGCACCGCCAGGGCGGCTGTCAGCAGAAGCACTCCGATTATTCCAAAAGTTCGTTTCATTTTTTTATTCCTCCTTTGCTAGGTTAAGGGGATCTGATTTAGCCCCCGTGTCCGTGTTTGCCCTCACTTAATGGCAAGTAGCGTGCCACAGAATCGCTGCTTTTGTAATATACTGACTCAACTAAATTTTTTGCTTTACGCCATAAGGCATGCACCTTGTCTCTTGAAACCCGGGCTGCAAATGCGGATACTTTGTACACAGGTGGGTGGCCATATCCGGGTAAAGATTACCCGCATAGAGACCTCGGGAGAGGAGGCTGCAGGGCCCCGGCCCTAGAGGGCTGCAGGAGGGCAAAGCGGTAGGATTTTTGCAGGGAGAGCAAGGGTATGCGTGGGCCATGAGGCCTCGGCGGAAGGACATTCACTTATGGAAGACAAGAAAAAATCCGGCCTCTGGCTGGGCCTGCCTCCTTGGATCCTCTTAGGCGCCGTCCTGGTGCTGGCC
>JBKHIW010000371.1:0-2717 GCA_046538465.1 Desulfobacteraceae bacterium
CTTGTTGATTTGCCTCTTGAAGAATACAGCGGCCGCTTTGAACAGATGAGCTATTACAAGTGCGTGCGGGAAGTGATGGGCCTCCGGTGCGCGCTGGTGTTGACTTACAATGAAAAGCTTGCCGTAAAGCAGGAGCATTCGTTAAAAAATGGAATGGAGAAGCTGAAGGCCAAGGTGCAGGAGAAGTGGCAGAACTACAAGAGGAGGCCCCGGCAGGTTCCGGCGGGAGTGTTGACTATGCTCCGGCAGAGTCGTTACGGCAAGTATCTGCGGGTCGAGTTGAGGGGCGGCGAGCTTTATTTTTCCGAGACGGAGGCGGTGGATGAGCGGCGCAAGAGGTTCGGCAAGAACCTGCTTTTTGCCGGCGACCCTGATGCCGAGGCCGGCTGGATCATCGCAAACTACAAGTCCAAGGAGCGCATTGAAGACGCTTTCAAGCTCATCAAGGACCCGGACCTGGTCCGCTGGCGCCCCAGCCGACACTGGACCGACACCAAGATTCGAGCTTATGGCTTCTGCTGCGTGATGGCCCTGGCCCTGATCCGGGTGATGCAGCTCAAGGCGGAGGTTGCGGGCTTACGGATGAGCGCTTCGGTGTTGAAGGAGGAGTTGATTGATTTGCAGGAGGTGGTAATGATCTACGATGATAAAACGGCCCAGACCCAAATAACCGGCCGCAGCAAGGTCCAAGAGAAACTTTGGCGGCTTTTTGATCTGGGAGCCATGGAAAGGCTTTTAACCATACACGAACGGCCGTATAATGTCTAATGATTCTAAAAGGTTACAAGTCGAGATGAGGACTGGATAGAAAACTCAGGATTAATAATCCGCAAGCATTGTCCTGCCCGCATTTAGGCGGGTTTTTTTATTGCGTGCTTGTATAGCATATTAAATATATGCTATAATAACCGACGAAAGGAGATTAACCAATGAAAAAGGAATTGAAGAAACTTATCGGGAAAAGAGAAAAGCTGTTGGAAAGAATGGCCGAGCTGACAATGCTGATTAAGGGATCACACCTGGAAAGATACAGCACATGTGGAAGGCCCAACTGCAAGTGTCACCAAGGACAAAAACACGGGCCCCGCTCATATGTCGTGGTCTACAAAGACAAAAGACAAAGGCAGGTTTATGTCCCGGTCGCGCAGTTGGAGGCGGCAAAGCATGGAATGGAGCAGCACGAAGAACTGGAGCAGATCGTCAAGGAGATCACTGACATAAACCTCAGGCTGATGAGAGAGGGAGTTCTTGCGGAAACTGTCGTGCAAAAAAGCAAAAGCAGGACAAAAAAATGAAAAGAAAAGCCTATCCGAGCGATTTGACAGACGGGCAATGGGAAATTATCAAACCGCTCATTCCCTCGGCCAAGCCCGGCGGACGCCCCCGTTGTGTGGACATGCGGGAGATTTTAAACGGCATCATGTATGTGTTGCGCTCAGGCTGCGCATGGCGAATGATGCCGCATGACCTCCCCCCTTGGAGCACGGTCTACGATTACTTCCGAAAATTCAGGTTGCGTGGAGTATGGCAGCTCATCCATGACGCCTTGCGCTCGATGGTGAGGCAAGAGGACGGGCGAGAAGTAAGCCCCAGCGCGGCCATCATTGACAGCCAATCCGTGAAAACCACGGAAAAAGGGGGCCGCGCGGTTACGACGCCGGCAAGAAAATCAACGGCCGCAAGCGCCATCTGGTGGTAGACACCATGGGCTTGGTCCTCGCCGTGGTCGTCCATGGAGCCAATATCCAGGACCGAGACGGAGCCAAGCTGGTGCTGGAACGACTGAAAGGACGCTTCGCCCGCCTCACCCTGATATGGGCTGATGGCGGTTACGCGGGGAAATTGATTGATTGGGTCAAGGATTTTGCCAATTGGACTTTGGAGATCGTAAAACGCTGTGATGATGTCAAAGGTTTCAAGGTGTTGCCGAGACGGTGGGTTGTGGAGAGGACTTTCGGATGGCTGGGGAGGTATCGGCGAATGAGCAAGGATTACGAACAGCTTCAGGAAAACAGCGAAGCCATGATATTATTGGCGATGACAAACCTGATGAGCAGAAGGCTGGCGGCGAAAGAAAAGTAAGGAGACTTTTCGCACACGGTCTTAAAGAAGACTGTTACTTTTCGCCCAGCACTACCAGAGCGTCTACTGCTACCGGTCTTCCGTCCTTGGTGAGGACCAAGGGGTTCACGTCGATCTCGCTGACTTCTTCCTGGTCCAGGCCGATCCTTCCCATGGCCACCAGGACCTCGGCCAGGACCTGACGGTCCGCTGCTGCCATGCCCCGGAAGGATTCCAGGATTTTCTTTCCGCGGATTTCGTCCATCATTTCGAGTGCGTCCTGTTCGGTCAGAGGCGCCACCCGAAAAGAGACGTCCCGGAGTATCTCGGTGTATATTCCACCGAGGCCGAACATGACGCAAGGCCCGAACTGGGGATCGCGGACCAGTCCCGTTACCAACTCCCGCTGGCCCTTTACCATCTCCTGGACCAACAGACCCTGTATTTTTTGTCCCTTGGTGGACTCCTTGAGCTCGCGGACCGCCTGCCGGACGGATTTCGCATCAGAGAGGTTCAAGCGGATGGCGTCCATCTCCGTCTTGTGGGTCAGCTCCGGGCTGGTGGCTTTTATGACCACGGGATAGCCGATCTCTTCGGCAGCGGCGACGGCGTCCTTCTGGCCTTTTACCAACCGCTCCTTAGTGACCGGTATTCCA
>JBKHIW010000372.1:0-2710 GCA_046538465.1 Desulfobacteraceae bacterium
TCCCCGCGGTGGAAGGGATCCAGCATATCCAGTCCGTTTTTGTCCAGGTATTCGTCCAGCTTGGCCAAGGCCTCGCGGAGCGGTCTGCGACCGTCCAGGAACCGTGAGGCGGCCAGATGGACCGCCGTTCCCACCGCCCTGGTCTGGCTGAGGTCGACGATCTGCTCAACGCCGCGCAGGTCTATATTGTCAGTGCCGTAGCCGATCAGGTCCAGGCCCCGGGCGTCGATCTTGACCCTTTTCTTGCCCCTTGAGGCGTCAAAGCTCGCAGGGAGCGGGATTCTCTCCAGCCGCCAATCCAGGCACGGGCCTGTCTCGTCCCTTCTTCCGGTGGAGTACTTCGATGCTATGCTCCTCGCCTCCCCGGTCACGTCCTCGGGCACGTACTCCCGCATCATTATAACCCTGTCCGCGGCCTCGAAGTAGTCCCCGCACCCGCCCATGACCAGCACGGTGGAGACCCCGAACTCTTCGTACATCTCCCGTACCCTGTCGATAAACGGGGTGATGGGCTCGAATTCCTTGTGCACCAAGGCCTGCATGCGCACGTCCCTGACCATGAAGTTGGTCGCCGAGGTATCCTCGTCAAGGAGCAGGAGCTCGGTACCCATCTCCAGGGCCTCAATGATGTTTGCGGCCTGGCTGGTGCTGCCGCTTGCGTTGTCCGTGGTAAAGGCCCTGGTGTCCAGGCCTCCGGGCAGGTTGGTTATAAAGGGGTCTATGTCAACCCGCTCCACCCTGCGTCCGTCCTCGGCCCTGATCTTTACGGCTCCGGCCGAAGTCACCGCATACTCCCTGCCGTCGCCCGGGATGTGGGGGTAGACACCCCTTTCCAGGGCCTTGAGCAGGGTTGACTTCCCGTGATACCCGCCTCCCACGATCAGGGTTATGCCGGCCGGAATGCCCATCCCGGTTATCCGACGGGGCGCGCCCGGCCGGCTTCGGGTCACCGGATTGGGCAGGTCCAGGGTAATGCGCAGCGAGGAGGGCGAGTTAAAGGGCACCGCCTTTTCCGCGGCAAGAGGCCTCTGGCTGTTTCCGCTCTCCCTGGGCAGTATCGATCCGTCTCCCACAAAGGCCACCAGGCCCAAGTCGGCCAACCGGGACCGGATGGCCTCCTGGTTTTCCACACATTCGACGAATCCCCAGGTTTCCCGCTCCGGAAATCGCCTCCAGAGCATGCCCTTTTGGGCGATGTCCGGGATCATCTCGACCAATAAGGTCTGGGCCTGACGGCCCAGCACCCTGCGGCCGGCCGCCGGGAGGCCCACATAGAGCCTCGCCTCCACCCAGTCGGGCGTGATCCTGCATGCGGTCCGCTCCAGCACCTCTTGGCCACCGGCGTCGATGCTGGTAAAACCGCTCTTGCCGCTTCCCTGGATGCGCCTCGAGGCCTCTCCTATGGCCTTGTGGACCCTCCTTGCTGTGAAGTCCTCGAGTGCGGTTCGGCGCGGCCGGTTGCTGAAGAGATCGGCGGGAAAGCCCGCCCTCTGCATGGGCACCCTGACCCGGACCTTGGAGGGCGCGGCGAACGGATCACCCTGGACATGGTCCACATGGAGCTCGAACCACCCCATGTCGTATGGGCCTTCTATATCCTTGTACGCCTTGTATCCCTTGCCGTCTATGCGGAACAGGATACGCTTTAGATCGTCCATCTTCTTCATGGGATTCCTCTTGCTGTGTGCATCAATCAAAGACCCCGGCGGGGTCAGTAAACAGCCGGCCATAAGCCGGGGGCCCCTGTCAAGAGGGAAATCCTGGAACCCTCAACCCCGGGCTCCGGACGGGCGTTCGGCAGTGGAAGACCGCCCAAGAGGCGAAGGGTTGAGAAAGAGCTCCCTCTGTAGTAGGATGTATTTCCATGAGACGAAGTACAAAGGACAGGTGCTTCGGCGCCATGAACTCCCCGCTCCGGGATGTGCTCTCCGAAGTGGAGGCGACCCGTTCCATGGGCTTTGATTACGCCGAACTCACCATGGACGCCCCGGAGGCCCATCACGAAGTGCTTGCGAGGAGGCTCGACGAGATCAGGTCGTCCCTGAAGCCCTTCACTTGTCCTGTTGTCTGCCACCTCCCTACGTTCGTATCCGTGGCGGATATGACCCCGGCCCTTAGGGAGGCCTCAATCCAGGAGATGATCTCCTCGCTGAGAGTGGCCCGTGAGCTGCAGCCTCGCTGCGTGGTCCTTCACCCCGGGCATGCCTCGGGAATGGGTAGAAAGGACCCGGCAAGGGCCGGACTTCACGCCATGAACGCCCTGGAGCGGCTTCTCGGAGAGGCCGAGGACCTGGGGCTCAGGCCGGCCCTCGAGAATATGCCCCCGGGATCCGGATCCCTGGTGGAGCCGGAGGATTTCCAGGAGGTCTTCAGCCGGTTCCCGGCCCTGGAGATGACCCTGGATCTCGCACACGGTCACATAGGAGATGAATCCGGCACCAGGAACCTCGCCTTTATAGACCGCTTCGCCGATCGAATCGCCCATGTACATGTAAGCGACAATGACGGCACCAGGGATATGCATCTGCCTTTGGGCGTGGGCAGCCTCGACCTTGGACCGGTGATCGGTGCTCTGATCTCAAGCGGTTATCAAGGCGCGTTCACCTTGGAGATCTTTGCCCCTGACAGGGACTACCTGGTGATGAGCCGCACCAAGCTCGCCGCTATTGTCTCCGGGGCCTGAGGGGCGGCAAGGCTTAAAAAAACCGGG
>JBKHIW010000373.1:0-2705 GCA_046538465.1 Desulfobacteraceae bacterium
GGACCCTTGCCACGCCGTTGACCAGTGTGAAGCCCACGGCGATCAAGGCGAAAGTCATGCTGTTTACCGTTCCATAAACCAAGATTTCCATTTCGGTCGCCGCCTCGAACCCGGCGGCCTTGCCTGTCCCCGAGGGCGGGCAAGGCCGCCTTGGAAAGGTTCCTTTGCTTGGCCCTACTTGTTCTCCAGCCAGGGGGGCATCTTGAGCTCGCCCATGGCCGCCACCTCAGGGAACACCTGGACCCGTTCGCCGTCCTGCCACTGCACCCAGCAGCCCAGGACCGAGTTGCCCGGGTCGTATCCGTAAATCACTTGATGATTTTCGTCGAATCGTATGGTCCCCCTGACCATGGGTAGTTCGGTCTCTTCGAGCGCCTTTATCAGGGCGTCATCTTCAAGCGAATCCGCCCTTTCTATCGCGTCTTTGAGTACATACAGGGACTCATAGGCGCTCACGCAGCCCGTGCTCCTCGGAGGCACATCCCAGCGCTCCTTGAAGTTGTTGTAAAACTCCATGGCCTTGGGAGTGGCATCGGTAGGAACGCACCCGGTCTCGGAAAGCGTCACAACGGTATACTCGCACTTTCCGTTGGTGGCCTTCCAAAAGCCCGGGTCCTCGGCGGCCCCTATGAAGCCTATGGGGAGGGCCGGCACCTCCATATCCGCCCACTGCTTGAGCAGAATGGCGCTCTCCGGAGAATAGGCCCAGATAAACATGACTTGAGCGCCCGAATCCTTGCAGTCGCTCAACGCGGCCGAGTAGTCCGTGGTCCCGATGGGGTGTTTGTCGTGCCCAACGATCTTCCAGCCCGCCTTCTCGGCGAGCTGCTCCACGATGCCGGCTGCCTTTCTGCACATCAGGCTGTCGTCGATGGAGATGAAAAGCTTGTCGTAGCCATAATCTTCATTAATCTTGGTCAGGAGGTCCAGGGCCTCCTTTATGTACCACTTCACGCTCCCGCTCTCCCTGAAAGAGTACTTGTACTTGTCCCGGTTCTCGGCCACTTTCTCGTCCCATGACGGGGTGTAGCAGCCTATGGATACGATATCCACGATTTTATGCCTGGCATAGAGGTCCATGGCGGCCATACCGCACTCGCTCATGCAGGGTCCTCCCACGATTACGTCCGCCTCCTTTTGCAAAATCAGCTTTTCAATGGCAAGGAGCACCGCGCTGGTGGGAACACCGGGCTCTTCGTCGCGGCTGTCGATGATCTGAAGGTCGATGGGCCGCATCTTGCCTCCGAGTTTCACACCTCCGGCCGCGTTTATCTCCTCGGCCGCCATTATCAGGCCCCGTTCACCGTTCTGGCCGTACGCGCTCGCCCTGGGCACCGGTGCACCGACCACGATGGGCTCGCCCTCCTCAGCGGCCGAGGCACCTCCGAAGGCAAAAGGCAAAACCAGGAGCGGCCCTAAGACCATGACCCACATCCTAAAGAGTCTCTTCCTATCCATGTCCTTTCCTCCTTGTCTTATTATTCAAGGTTTTCCCCGCCAATACCCTGAAGCCGCCTCCAGGGCGGTCCGCGAAGCCTCTCCCCGTCCGCCGCCGAGCCCCTCTGAAAGGGACTGCCGCAACAGCAAAAAAGCCTTTTGAGCCCTTTAGCCCCCAGCGGTAATCCAAATTCTGTGTCGGGTTGAGGAATGATTTGCAAATCAGACAAAAGCATTGTACAAGTAGTCTGCACGCCTCGGGAAACCCCCGTAAGGTCAACGGCCCGGACCCGGGCCGAATCCACGCACATGGAGGTCAAATCACCAAAATTGAGCAGTCACTCTCGCTTTTGACGGCCGCATCAGGCTCATTCAGGCAACCAGTACCGAGCCGTTTTCAATTCGAAACACCACCCTGCGTGGTCAAAGATTGGTTGGCAAAGGAGAGCCATGGAAGTAACGCCGCAGTTTTCGCTGGAGTCAGAGGCCATTATTCAGCACTGTACGTACGGCATTTGCGTGGCCGACGCCCGTGGAGTCATGACTCGGGTGAACAGCGCCTTCGAGCACATAACCGGACTCGGCTCCCACCACTTCCTGGACCTCCACGTCCAGGAAGCCGTGGACAGAGGGATCATCGACGACTCTTCCATATTGAAGCTCCTCAAGAGAAATCGACCCTCCACGGCCACCGTCAACACCATGGCCGGCAAGAAGCTCTTTTCAAGCGCCTTCCCGGTGTATGACAAGCAGCAAAAGGTAATCCGGCTCGCCACCATCATGAGGAGCGTTCCCGGCAAACAGGCCTTGGGCGAGCTGGAAGATATGTTCCAGGACCACCCCTCCCACCGTCCGGCCCAGGCCCGCCTGGTGGGCAGCAGCCCCCAGATCCTCGACCTGTTCGGCAAGATCAACCGCCTCTCCCTGTTCGAGTGCCCGGTACTGCTGACCGGAGAGACCGGTGTGGGAAAGGGGCTGTTTGCGCGCATTATACACGAGCGAAGCGCCAGATGCCAAGGACCCTTTATCACCGTCAACTGCAGCGCGATCCCGGCCCATTTGATGGAGTCGGAGCTTTTCGGCTATGAGGCCGGAGCCTTTACCGGGGCGCTAAGAGGTGGAAAATCCGGGCTTTTTGAGAGCGCTCACAACGGCACCCTGGTCCTGGACGAAATCGGGGACCTTCCCCTGGAGCTCCAGGCCAAGCTGCTACGGGTGATCGAGACCGGGTCGGTGATGAAGCTTGGGGCGGTGGAGGAAAAGGCGCT
>JBKHIW010000374.1:0-2703 GCA_046538465.1 Desulfobacteraceae bacterium
CTGAGTACTTCCACCCCTTGACACCGGATCGGGACATGGCCGTGCGCATTGGCAGGCGCCTGGAAAAGGACCCGGTGATATTGGAAATACGGGCGACCGGCCGGGGACGGAACGCGATCGCCCTATTCAGTCTGGGGAGGCTCTACCTCACGCCCGAGGTCCCCGCCGGGGCGATAATGGGTCCGCCAATCAGCAAGGAAGACGAAGTCCGAAGGTCCGATCAAGAGAGAAAAAAGGTCAAGCCATCCCAAAAACCAAGCTTGGACGCCGGCACCTTCGTGCTGGATCCCAACCGCGACCCTGCACTTCACAGGCAGGGGAAGAAAGGAAGGAAACCCCGCACCTGGAAAGACAAGGCGCGAAAGCATAGGAGACGTTCATGAAAGACAATCAAACACCAGAGGCCCTGTCCCATTTTTTTTATCCACGGAGTCTGGCTGTGATCGGCGTATCACCGGACAGGGCGAACCTGGGGAAAAACATCATACAAAACTGCCTGAGCTTCGGATTCGCAGGGGAAATAGTCCCGGTCGGGGTAAGGGAAGGTGTGGTATTCGGGCAGCGCATCCACACCTCTATAGAGCAGATTGACTTCACCCCGGATCTGGCCGTTATCCTCACGCCGGCGCATACCATCCCCGGAATCCTTGAGGCATGCGGCCGCAAG
Organism: Desulfobacteraceae bacterium; assembly: GCA_046538465.1. GTDB lineage: Bacteria > Desulfobacterota > DSM-4660 > Desulfatiglandales > HGW-15 > CAZYJR01. The sequence goes on from JBKHIW010000374.1 coordinate 668, forward strand.
GGGATTCGGTGGGCCGTGGTGGAATCAGGCGGTTTTTCCGAACTCGGCGAGGAGGGAAGAGATCTTGAAGTCGAGTGCTGTAAGGCTGCTGAGAGATACGGCATCCGCTTCATCGGACCAAACGGAATCGGGGTGACCAGTCTGGAAAACGGACTCGCTCTTCCCTTCTGGCCCCTGAGGGAGGATCTCCGGCCCGGTCCGGTATCAGTTCTGTCCCAAAGCGGAGGCGTCGGACTGAGCTACCTGGGCTTCCTGGCCGAGGAAAGCATCGGGATAAGCAAATTCGTGTCCATGGGGAACAAGCTGAACGTCGATGAAAACGACCTGTTGGAATACCTTATCCAGGACAATGGAACCAGCATTATCATGCTTTATTTGGAGGGGTTCACCAACGGACGAAGGTTCGTAGAGATCGCCTCCAGATCCACCAAGCCGATACTTGTTCACAAGTCCAATCGCTTCGAGACGAGTTCCGCCATCGCACACTCCCACACCACGGCCCTGTTCACCAACGACTCCCTGGTGGATCACGCCCTGGAACAGGCCGGCTGCGTCCGTGTAAACACTATGAACGACGCCCTGGACTATATAAAGGGCCTGACCATGCCCCCCCTAAAGGGCAATAAGCTCGCCGTGGTCTCCCGCTCCGGAGGCCATGCGGTGATAACGGCCGATGCCTGTGCTCATTACGGTTTCGAGCTCCCCCAGTTCCCGGCAGAGCTCCTGAGGCGGGTGGAAAGCCGATTGAGGGCCCACGTAATACGCCTCCAAAACCCGCTGGACTTGGGCGACCTTTTCGACCTGGACTTCTACGAAAACATAGTGGAAGAGATGCTCAAAATGGAGGATGTAGACGGGGTGCTTTTGGGCCACGGATACAGACGAGGGTTCGAGCAAGAGGCCAGCCGAACCCTGATCGGAAGGGTGGCCGAGCTCTCCGGCCGGCACCAAAAACCCGTGGCCCTGGTGATCTTCGCAGAGTCCATGGAAATCGACTATCTGAAGAAGAATTTTGACATACCTATATTCAATGCGCCTGAAAACGCCATGAGGGCCTTCAGTCTCTCCCGCACCTGGTTCTCAGGAAGAAGCCGAATGGAGATTCGGGCGCCGTCCGCAGGACTCCCGGACCGACCCGGGGCGGCGGCGGTTCTGAAAAAGGCCGGCCGAAGGGACTATCTCCTCTTAAGCGAAGGCCTGGAACTGCTCGAGGCGTCCGGGATCCCTGTGCCGCCCTTTATCCCGGCCCAGACCGAGGAAAAGGCGGTGGAAGCATGGAAAAGGATGGGAAGGCCCGTCGCCATGAAGCTCAACCGACCCCACATCTCCCACAAGACCGACCAAGGAGCCGTCCGTCTGGGATTGGATTCAGAGTCAGCCGTCAAGGAGGCCTTTGCCGCTCTTGAGAATACAGCCGGGGCCGATCGTATCGAGGTATTGGTTCAGGCGATGAGCGATCCAGGCCTGGAAGTAATGGCAGGGGGCAAAAGGGACGACATCTTCGGGCCGGTGGTGCTCTTCGGACTGGGAGGTATCTTTGTCGAGGCCATGGGAGACGTGGTATGGAGAGTTGCTCCATTCGGAGAAGACGCGGCCACGCGCATGTTGGATGAGATCCGGGCCGCCAGGCTCTTGGACCAAGGCTTCCGCGGCATGCCCCGGCGAGACAAGCCTGCACTAAAGGAATTGCTGTTACGCATGGGCCGCCTTATGGACGAATTCCCGGAGATCATGGAAATGGACGTAAATCCCGTCCTTGTGGGAGCCGAGGGAGAAGGATTATACGCCGTGGACGCGCGTGTCCTGCTCTCGGCCCTGGGGCGCTCGGACTGATCTCCACCCTTGACAAGCCGCCGAGGGCGCCTGTAGGGTGCCGGGTCGAGTTTTTGTCAAGGAGGTTTGTTTTGTCCGTTGAATCGCTGACGCTCAGGAGAGAGGTATTCAGGGAAGACGTAGACAGAATGCTGGAATGGATGAAGGACCGGAGGGTTACCGGGCACCTCAACGAGGATCAGAATATCGACCGCCGCCTGGAA
>JBKHIW010000375.1:0-2697 GCA_046538465.1 Desulfobacteraceae bacterium
AGAGAGCGTCTGAGATCTCCGGCCGGTTTTTCACATAATAGAGATAGTCATGATACTCGATGCCCTCTCTGAGGGCCTCGACCTCCTCTTCTGCCTTTTTCCTGTCCAACTCCCGGACGTCCTTGAAATCGGTTTTGGGTGTCTTTTTGAAGTCCATTTTTTCATTCTCTGTTTTGCTTGTTTTTCGTTTTCCCACGTGCAAAGCACGGGGCGGCCGCAGGCCATGCGGAGCCTTTAACTCATCAGGGGCAACCCGTCCTTTCGTGGTCCCTGTTCTTCATCGCCTGCATGGCCCGCAGACCCTGGCCCCACAAGAACGGGATGAGGCTCATTCCCAGGATCAGCAACCATCCCGGGGGCCCGGGTTCCGCAGGTTGAACACGAACCACGGCTTTCCGAAGGCCAGGGTCAGGAACGACACGGCGAGGGCTCTTTGTTGCTCGAAACCCGGATTCGCCGGTCAGGGCGGACTCGTTCACCCGGATGTTGTTGGCCCCGATGAGCCGCGCATCCGCCGGGGCCAGGTCCCCGCCGATCTCCCGCAAGGCCTCCATGGAGCGGACAACCTTCCATTCCTTGCCACCTCCAGTCCTTAGAAGTCTTCCCGCCTCACGGATATGTTCGCCGATACTTACCAGGTGGAGAAGCTGCAATTTTCACTGCGCATTCCGCCGGTACCGGCGGGGTTTTCAAAGGGAAACGCGCCGGGATTCAGAGGGTGTGGGCGGGAATCCTTGCGATCACTACGGTGCCCTTGCCCGGGCTCGACTCGATGTGCAGCTCCCCGCCGCACAGGCGGGCCCGTTCCTCCATGATGAGAAGTCCCTGGGGGCGGAGCTCCGGATCGGAGGCGTCGAACCCCACACCCTGGTCCTCGACTACCAGCTGCAGATCGTCGCCGACCCGGGTGAGGGCCAGGTCCGCCCTTGTGGTCCGGGCGTGCCTCAGCGTGTTGACCAGGCACTCCTGGACGATTCGGTAGAGAGCCAGCTCCGTCTCCTGGGCGAAGCGCTCCTCAACGCCCACGGTGAAAAGCTTGATATCGATTCCGTCCCTCTTTTCCAGGCGATCCTTCAGCTCGCGAAGCGCCGGGACCAGCCCCAGGTAGTCCAGCGTGCCGGGTCTCAGCTCCCGGGAAAAAGTCCGGGTCTGCTCGATAACTTCGAGCAGCTGGCCCTGCAGCTCGCCGAGAGACTCGGACATTTCCCTTTGCCGTATCCCCGTCTCCTCTGCCCGCAGGCGCTCCAGCTTGCTCCGGATGTTCACAAGGTTCTGCCCCATACTGTCGTGGAGCACGTCTGCCAAGGCCCGTCGATCCGATTCCAGGAGCTGGACCAACCTTTCGGACAGCTCCTTTCTCTTGGACACCTCCTGCCGGAGCTCCAGGTTAGCGCGCCCCAGCGCCTCGGCCTGTTGTGTCAACTGGTCCGTTCTCTCGAGGACCTTGAACTCGGTCTCCGCCAGGAGCTTCTGTATCCTCAGCTCGTCGCGCTTTCGAAGATAGGCCTGCACTACGGCCGGGGCTATCTCCTCCAGGGACTGCCGGTCCGAGGCCCGGTACCCTCCGGGACGGTTGGCCACCGCGATCACGCCGAAGACCTTCCCGTCATGGAGCAGGGGGACGCCCAAAAAAGAAGAAAGAGGAGGGTGGCGTTCGGGCAGGCCCCGGCTTTCAGGATGTTCGGAGGGGTGGTTCGTCAGGAGGCTCTCTCCGTGCTCCAGCACGAAGCCGTAAAGTCCCCGGAAAGGAAAGCCCCCGGGAACCTGCTGATGCACCGCCCGGTCCTGCATGCCGCAGAGATCGATCCCCTTGCTTGAAACCGTCAGGCTTTTCATGACGCCGTCAGGTCCCAGCTCCCCGATAAAGCCGAACTCGCTGGAGGTCATCTCCTCGATCACCGAGAGGCAGGTTAACCCCACCTCCTCCTCGGTTTTGCGGGTAAGTGCGCCCTCGAAAATACGATTGACGGCTTCAATGACGCACCTTCGGCGGCGGGATTCCTCGACCATCTCGTGCATCCGGAGCAGGAACACGCCCTCCTTGCCCACAACGGCATCGACCTGCCCTTCACGCAGTACATCCAGCATCGCCTCGGCCCGGACCAGCCTCGCCTCCAGCTCCTCGTACGAAGGCTTTTCCTTCCTCACCAGCTCTCTCCCTTCAGCCCCAGCGAGGCGATCACCTTGTCCTCCTCGCCCAGGGTTCCGTAGACCGTGGACCGGGGCCCGGGCGACACCTTAACCAGGGCCGGGGTCATGAAGATCCGCCTTTTCAGGGCTTCACCGGAATGCTCGAACACATTCATGATTTCAATCATGTAGCGTCCGGCGAAATGGGCTTCGCACATGGATCGAAGGTTCTGCTCTGCGGTTCTGGAGTGCTTCTCGTCCCCGGCCACGAACAGGTGGAACACCACGGTTTCACTCCGGGAGGAACTCTCAAAAGGTGCCGTCATGACTTCACCTTTCGATCTTCAGGCCTTGCTCAGTGATAAAAAACCGATGATACCGGGTGGAGTGGCTCTTTCCCCGGGCTTTCAAGACCAGCAGAAAACGCTGGATCTCGTCCCCCACGTCCTGGTAGCGGAGCGTAATCAGCATATCGATGATCGACGACAGGCCGATGCCGCTTAAGCCATGGTAACCCGGGCTGCCCTTCGCCTGGTTGATCAGGATGGTTGTGATCCCCTGTTCCCG
>JBKHIW010000376.1:0-2694 GCA_046538465.1 Desulfobacteraceae bacterium
CTGGGCGAGTAAAAGACCCGATTGAAAAAAAGACTTTCCCGGATATCAGCCGGCTGGAGGAGGTCGTATGAAACCGCTCGAGGGTGTGGAAGTGATGGAGATGGCCGGGCTGGCCCCTTCTCCCTTCTGCGGGATGGTGTTGGCCGATTTCGGGGCCCGGGTGACCGTGGTGGACCGGCTTGCCGCGGGATCCCCGGAGATCCCCAATGTCATGGAAAAGAATCCCTTTGATCGGGGAAAGCGCTCCATAAGACTGGATCTCAAGTCATCCGAGGGCGCGGAGATCGCCCGCGGGATGATCAGGCGCTCGGACGTGCTCCTCGAGCCTTACCGCCCCGGGGTCATGGAGCGGCTGGGCCTGGGCCCGGAGACCGCATTAAAGGCCAACCCCGGGCTGATCTACGCCCGCCTGACCGGGTGGGGCCAGTCCGGACCCTACGCCCCCAGGGCGGGCCACGACATAAACTATATCGCCCTTTCAGGCGCCCTTTCCCTTTTCAGGCGGAAGGGGGAGCCCCCGCTTCCCCCTTCGAACGTCCTCGGCGACTTCGCGGGCGGAGGACTGGCCTGCGCCCTGGGTATCCTGGCCGCCTTGCTCGCGAGGGCCTCCACCGGCAAGGGGCAGGTGGTGGATTCGGCCATGGTGGACGGCTCTTCATACCTTTGCACCCAGTTCTACGGGCTTTTGGCCAACGGGCTCATGACCTTGGACATAGGCACCAATATGCTGGACGGAGGGGCGCCATACTACCGCACCTACGAGACCGCTGACGGAAAGTACGTGGCTGTGGGCGCCATTGAGGGGCGCTTTTACTCTCGGCTGATCCAGGGCCTGGGCCTGGATGAAAAGGAGCTCCCCGGGCAGAACGACAGGAGCCGCTGGCCCGAGCTCCACTCTCTTTTTGAAAGGATTTTCAGGAGCAGGACCAGAGACGAGTGGGCCTCGATATTCGAGGAGACCGACGCATGCGTAAGCCCGGTCCTGGGGCTTGACGAGGCCGACCGGCACCCCCACAACCAAGAAAGGGGCCTGGTGGTTGACCGGAAAGGGACGGCTCAGCCTGCACCCGCGCCCCGCCTCTCCGAGACCCCGGCCGAGGCCGGAGAGCCTGCCGGGCACAGGGGGGCGGATACACGGGAGGTATTGAAGTCCTTGGGATACCCGGAGGAGAGGATCAGGTCCCTTTTCCGCGGGGGCGTAGTGGAGTAGTCCTTCCCGTCTCAGACCCCTGGATGCTCAGGAAAACGCCTTGACCATCAGGGGGATGGCGACAAAGGTCCCCAGAGAGCTGCCGATATTGGTGAAGAGCACCACCAGGAGGATCCGGGTGATCTTGTTGTGCCAGAACCCCCGAAACGAAGAAAGGTCTTCGGCAAGGGCCTCGAAGTCCCGTACCTTGGGCCTGCCTATAAAGGCCTCCACAAGACCCGCCACCCAGCCCGCAGCCATCATGGGGTTGAGGGAGGTCAGAGGGGAGGCGGCCACTGCGGAAAGGATGGTGACCGGATGGGCGAGGGCGGCCGCTGCACCCAGCCCTCCGAATACCGCATTTGCCAGGATCCACCAGCGGATCATCTCCCCGCCTGCAGCCGATCCGGCCTTGAAGAACCCGGCTGCGATCAGCCCGAGTATCAGCGCGGGAAGGCCCCACTTGAAGACCCTCCTCCACGGACCGGGCGGGGGCACGCTCTCCAGCGCGGCGAGGTCCACCTCATCCCTCCAGTGCTTCAAGATCCCGGGTACGTGACCCGCGCCCACCACGGCCACCACCTTTCCGCCCGGGGCGGTCCGTATCTTCTCAGCCAGGTAGAGGTCCCTTTCCTCGATCAGGGTGCGCCGCACCTCGGGCATGGCCTCTCCCATCTCCATAAGGAGCGCCTCCAGCACGTCCTTCTTCTTCAGATTCTCAATATCCTCGGCGGTGAGTTCATCCATGCCTCCCCAGGAGGCGACCATCTGAAAAAAGAGCTTGATCTTTCTCCAGGTCTTCATAGTGCGCCAGGCCCGGGTCAGGGTGACCCTGATGTCCCTGTCAGCCAGGTGCAGGCCGGCCCCGCAGTCCTCCGCCGTTCGGACCGCCCGGATCATCTCCTCCCCGGGCTGTATGCCTAAGTTCTTTCCCAGCCTGCGCTGAAAGTGGGCAAGGATGAAATTCATCAGGAGGACCGAGGCCTTCTTTTCCCTGATCACCTTGACCAGGTCCATATCCTTCCAGTGCTCTTTTTGAGTGAGGGCCTTGTGGCGCGACTCGCAGAGTTCCACCGCTACGGTATCCGGCTTCTCTTCCCGTATTACCCGATCTACCAGGTCAACGCTCTCAGCCGAGACATGCGCCGTTCCTACCAGTATGAACTCTCTTTCCCGGTCTGCTATGCGATGTACGGCGCCGCTTGTTTCATCCGACATGGAAAAGCCCCCGTGCACTTCGCGTCCGGCGATGAGCCGGGCCGCAGTCTAGTGCCAGCGTATTAGCACAAGCGGTTATGCTTTCCAAGGATCTTTAAGATGACACCGAGCCAGAGGCTTGGTCCCTCCGACTTCTCTTGACTTTTTTTTCAGTTCGGTCAATATGTCGTGACAATGGGGTTATTGCAGCGAACCGCCTCAATGGAGGGAATATCTTGACAGAGCATACCGAGCAATCCATGGCCGCTGTTTTTCAAAACCAAGTGGCCCGGTACGGGGACAGGGCC
>JBKHIW010000377.1:0-2683 GCA_046538465.1 Desulfobacteraceae bacterium
GGTCCTCAAAACCGCACCGAACAAATTGGACTTGAACCTGCAGTGCCTGCCGATCTTCACATTATCCAACACGCTCAAGTTGTCGAAAAGCCGAATGTTCTGAAACGTCCGTGCGATGCCGAGGGCGGTGACCTTCTCCGGCTTCTTGCCCCCGATGGAGACAGGCTCGGCTCCGTCCGGGCGGAACAATATCTTCCCGGCAGAGGGCCGCTCAATGCCGGCCACACAGTTGAACAGCGTGGTCTTGCCCGCACCGTTCGGCCCTATCAGACCTATGATCTCCTTTGGCCGGATGTCGAACGATACGTCCTGCAAGGCCCTCAGCCCGCCGAAGTTCTTGGAGAGGTTTTGGATGTCCAGGATCGGGGTCATTTTTTCAACCCCGCGGCCGCAGGCTTTACCTTCCTGCGCTTGACCTTCCCCGCCCGCATCTGGGCGGCCACGGCCGGTATGGGCATCAGACCGGCGGGCCTGTAGCGCATCACCAGGACCATGATCAGACCGAAGGCCAGGAACCTCAGCTCCACAGGCATACCCATGGCGGAAAGGAGCTCCCTCAGGACCTCGCTCAGAGAGACCAGCACGGCCGCCCCCACCATCACGCCCCAGACGTTGCCCATGCCGCCCAGCACCACCATGCAGAGGACCAGGAACGACTCCCAGAACTTGAACATGTCAGGGGACAGGAAGGTGACCCAGCGGGCGAAAAAGCTCCCCCCCAGGGCGCCGAAGGCCGCACTGGTCCCGAAGGCGATCACCTTGTAGGCGAGGAGGTTGATCCCGCAGGAGACAGCGGCCACCTCGTCGTCCCTGATGGCGAACCAGGCCCTGCCCAGCCTGGAATCCTGGATACGGTGCATCACAAACACCGTGAGGAGGACCATGGCTATTGCCAGGTAGTAGTAGGGCAGCTCCCCCCGGAATTCATAGGCTCCCAGTCCCATCCAGGAAAGATCCAGGCTCGGCGGCGCGATCCCGGGCAGGCCCAGGGGCCCGCGGGTGAGCCATATCTCATTGGTCAGGAACAAGACCACCAGCTCTGAAAAGCCGAAGGTCACAATGGCGAAGTAATCCCCGGTAAGCCTCAGAGTCGGGGCCCCGAGAAGGACCCCCCAGATGGCCCCGTTCAGGAAGGCCAGGGGCATGATCAGCCAGTAGGACAGCCCGAGGTGAACGGTCAGGAGCCCGGAGGTGTATGCGCCTATTCCGTAAAAGCCGACGTAGCCCAAATCCAGCAGGCCGTTGAATCCGGGCACGATGTTGAGCCCCAAGGCCAGGATCATGTATAGATAGATCAGGATGACCACATGGAGCACGTACTGGCTGGCAAAGGGCAGGGCCGGGAGCAGGAGGGCGAGGCCCAAAAGCCCCAGCTTGAGCTTTGTTGCTTTGCTCATCTCGGAAAGATGCATTTCTCTTTTCCCAGTACAGTCAGCAAGAGACTAAATGGACTTCTTGGTCTCCTTTATCAGCACGCCGAAAAACCCGGCCGGGATGAAGACGATGACGATGATCATCACCGCATAAGAGATCCCGTCCCGGTAAAGGGAGCTCAGGTATCCGGCTCCCATAGCCTCGGCCACGCCCAGCACTATGCCGCCCAGCATGGCCCCGGGCACCGAGCCTATACCCCCCAGAACGGCGGCTGCAAACGCCTTTACCCCGGCCAGGTATCCCATGGTGGGGTAAAGGGAGTTGTAATAGGCCCCCACCATCAGCCCTGCCGCCGCTCCCATGGCCCCGGCCACGGCAAAGGTCATGGTGATCACCCGGTTCACGTTGATCCCGGTAAGGGCGGCCATGGTCTTGTTCTGGGCCACGGCGCGCATCGCCTTTCCAAAACGAGTCTTCTGGATCAATAGGTTCAGTCCTATCATCATCGCGATGGAGGCGGCGAATATGAACAGGTGAAACCCCGTAAGGCTCACCCCGGCGAACTTGACCGTGTAGTTGAAATAAGCGGGCAGGGAGTCCTGGGGAAAGGGCTTTGGCCGGGAGCCCCAAATGATCATCGCCAGGTTCTGCAAAAAAATGGACATCCCGATGGCCGTAATCAGTGCGGCCAGCCTGGGGGATCGGCGGAGGGGCCTGTAGGCTATCACGTCCAAGAGCATGCCGCACACGGCGCCGCAGGCCATGGCCAAAAGAAAGGCCAGATAAAACGGCATCCCCAGAAAAATGATAAAGCTCATGGCGAAAAACGCGCCCAGCATGTAGATCTCGCCATGAGCGAAGTTGATCAGCTGTATCACGCCGTAGACCATGGTATAGCCCACGGCGATCAGAGCGTAGATTCCTCCGATGGTCAGTCCGTTGAAAAGCTGTTGAAGGAACAAGGGCGCCCCGTCCATAAAGCAGGTTGGGCGCCGTGACCCTTTTGATTCACGGCGCCCGCACCGCTTCAATCATCGCATAAACTCATCAACTTACTCCGCCGCCACAAACTTGCCGTTCTCCACCTTTTTCACGAACGCGGGTTTGAAGCAGTCGCCGACCTCGTTGAAATAGGTCAGACCGGTAACACCCGGGTAGCCGTTCTCCTCAGAGTCCAAGGCCGCCAGTCCGTCTCGAATCTTTTCCCGATCGGCGCCGACCTTCTCGATCACATCGGCCAGGATGCCCAGGCAGTCGTACGCATTGGCGCTCATCCAGTCCACCTCGCGCCCGGTCTCCTCCTTGAAGG
>JBKHIW010000026.1:0-12870 GCA_046538465.1 Desulfobacteraceae bacterium
CTCGGACCTGGCCTATGAGGCCTCCATAAAGGCACTGGATACAGCGGGGCTCTCGGCCGGGGATCTCGATCTGATCATTGTGGGCACCATAACCCCGGATACCTGCTGTCCGGCCGCGGCCAACTGGCTTCAAGCCAAACTGGACGCCCCCCAGGCGGTTACCTTTGATGTTACCGCGGCCTGTTCAGGATTCATATTTTGCCTGAATGTGGCCACTCAGTATCTGGAGACCGGGGCTGCAGCCCGGGTCTTGGTGGTGGGCGCCGAGGTTATGACCCGTACGCTCAACTGGAAGGATCGCTCCACGTGCATCCTTTGGGGAGACGGAGCCGGCGCGGCCGTATTGACTCGGGGCGAGACAGGCCACCAACTCCTTTCCACTCATATCCATTCGGACGGGGAAAACGGCCGGGATCTTCTCCTGCCCGGGGGCGGCTCCAGGACCACGCCTATCACTCATGAGAGCGTGGACAAGGGGCTGCACTACCTCAATATGATAGAGGCCAATGCGAGTTTCAGGGTGGCGGTCAGGCATTTCATCGAGTCCATAAAAGAGGCGGCTGATCATAACTCTGTGGCGGTGAAGGAAATCGACTGGTTCATCCCCCACCAGGCGAATCTACGCATGTTTCAAGCCATGGCCAAAAACCTGGAAGTCCCCATGGAGCGCTTCTACGTAACTCTTGACAGATACGGAAACATATCTTCGGCCTCATGCGCCATCGCCTTTGACGAGGCGGTCAGGGACGGGAGCGTCAAGGAAGGTGACTTGGTGTGCCTCCCGGTCTTCGGCGGGGGCCTTACCTGGGGCAGCGCCCTGATCAGGTGGTAGGCGCAAGCCGTTTGATCCGCTCCAAGAAGTCGTCCTTATTCACATAGGATTCCACCCTTAAAGAGCGGGCCTCTTTGCCGTCAGGTCGAATGAATATCACTGTGGGGACGCCTCTCACCTGATAGCGCTTCAGAAGAGGAGTGTGCTCCGGGCGGCTGCGGGTAAGATCCACTCGGATCGTCGCCAGATCCCGGCCTGCTCCCACCACATCCGGGTCGCTGAAGACCCTCTCTTCCATCTCCCTGCAGGGCGGGCACCAGTCGGCGGTGAAGTCCAGAATCACCGGACGCCCTTGCTGAACCGCTTCGGCCAGGACTCCGGGTTTGTATGGGCTCCATTCAATCCCTTTCGTCTCCCCTGTCTGGGCTGCGTAGAGGGCGCCGGCCGCCATCAGGATCAAGCCCGCGGTCTTCTTGATCCGGCGGAACCATATAGAGGCCTTCCCGCTTTTTTCCAGCCAGCCCAGATGCAGCCCGGCGGCTGCGGCCAATACGACCGCCAAAACGGCCTCCGCACCTTTCCCCGGCATGAGGGGCATGATCATATAAACCGCCATTCCCGCCAGCACCCAGCCCATGAGCTTCCGGACCCACACCATCCAGTCCCCCGAGCCGGGGAGCCTGTCCACGGCACCGGAGAATACGGCGAGCACGGCCAGAGGAAGCCCCATCCCCAGGCTCAAAACGAGGAAGTATGCGAAACCCAGGAATGGATCTCCGGTTTGCCCCACAAAGGCGAGGAGGCCCAATACAAAGGGCCCCAAGCACGGGGCGGCTACCACCCCCAGGGTGAGTCCCATGAACAACGATCCGAAGTATCCCCCGTACTGCCGGGTCGTAAGGCTCCCCAGGAAGCCCGGTATGCGAATCTCCCAGACATCGAAAAAGCTGAGGGCCAGGCCTACCAGGATTGCGGCCACGGTCAGTATGACAACGGGGTTTTGGAGCGCTGCGCCAAGCAGTCCTCCTGAAAGAGCGGCGGCTACCCCCAGGAACGAGTTGGTAATGGCAAGCCCTACCATGTAGGCCGCTCCATGAACCGCCCTGGCGCCCCTTGCCCGACCGCTCCGGCCGCCGAAGAATGATATGGTGATGGGGATCAAGGGGTATATGCACGGGGTGAGATTGAGGGCCAGGCCGCCTAGGAAGAGCCCGGCCAAAGTGATCCAAAGGCCTTGGCTTGCCGCTCTGTGGTCGATCACGGGCGTAGGGGTATTCTCTTCCAATGAGCCCTGGAAAAGCTCTTGGTTGAGATGCTTGGATCGGGCCCCGGGCGTGACGGCCTGCACGGTGATTTCCAGGTCTGCGGTCTGCGGGGGAAGGCACGAGTCCGCTCTGCACGCCTGGTAGCTCAGCTCCCCTTTGAGCGTCCGGGGGCCCGGCTCCGCATCCTCGGCCACGATGATGGTCGCCCGGACTTCCACCAAGCCGGAGAGCAGGGGAACAGGGCCGTCGGTATATTCGAGTTCAACCGGCTCAGGCTCAGGAAAGAGGGGGTCGCTGACCCTTACACCGTCCTTTTCACCAAAGGAAAGCTCGGTGGGGATCATCTCCCCGCCCTCTTGCGAGAGATCCCCTGACGGTCCGTGTATGTACCAGCCCTCCGGCACCCGCAGCTCGATTAAGACAGGATACTCGCCGCCCGCCGGGTAGTAATCCCGGGAATGAACGGCCTTGGAGGAGACGAGATTCTGCCCTGCGCCTGCGGCTGAAAAAGAAAGGGGGAGCGCCGGCGTCAGCAGCAATAAATAAACCAATAGTTTCTTTATCATGGTATTCTTTTCTTGGTGATCCTTTAGAGAGGGGTCCTAACGCGGCAGCCGGTAGGGAGGGTGCTCTTTGGCCCCCTCCAGGGTGTCCTTGATGCGTTGCCTCTCCGCCCGCTTCATCCTGAGCTGATCCATGAGGACATCCTTTTCCGGCCCTTGCGCCTTTTCCAGCCGTGATTCCAGCTCAGAGAGCTCCCGCTCCAGGCGGTAGAGCTCACGGGCGATCATTCGGATGCTCAACAGGAGCTCCTCCCTTGGTGCGAATGTCTAGATCCTACGGGGTTCGGCCGGCTCCTCTTTTTCCTCTTGAAACTCCTGGAGGAGCTCTCTGAGCCTTTCGATTTCCTGCTTTATCCTGGGGACGACATCCTCTTCGAGCTTCTTCTTCCCCTTTTTTTCCAGCCTCTTGAGCTCCTTTATCAGCGATTCGAGTTCCCCTTCCAGATCCTTTGTCCAGCCCGGCTCCTCCTCCGCCTCCGCGCCTGTTAAAAAGCCGATGCCCTCGCATCGAGCATCTGCAGAGCGGGACGCTTCCACTGTCACCATACCGATTCCAACGGACCAGGCGATAATGACCGCCGCCAAGACTATGCATCTTGTCATTTGAAGGCCTCCCGTTCTCCTGATTTATCTGTTGCCAAAATCCGAGGCAGATCCCCCGGACCAAAGTTCAATCCTGAAAAGAGCTTTCGCTCGAGATCCCTGCAAAGCCTGAAGTTTTTTTGTATACGGGCGGCCGCCTCCTCGCTGCCCCCGGCATACCTGACGATAAGATCGGATAGGCGCTCGTCAAGAGACACCACCCGATTGTGGTTCACCCTCTTGTCCGCGTAGTAGACTATCTCTTTCTCGGTCACAGGTCCATCGGGCGTGTAATTGCTAAGTCTCACGTGCTCTGCGATGATCTCCGCTATCTCCCAAAACCCCTTGCTCGAGCAGATTTCACCTCCTACCTCGGCGTGATCCCTGTCCGAGTGAAGGCACTCGGCCTTGGCTATATCGTGGAGAAGGGCCCCGGCAGAGGCCTTTTCAAGAGACAACGGCACCCCTTTTTCCAGGTGGGCCAGACACAGGACCCTGGCCACACGCTCCACCATCAGGGAATGCTCCAGGATGTGCTCCGGCATCCCCACTTCTCTGATCACTTCCAGACATTTTTCAACTGAGGGAATCATCATTCAAATCCCCATGAGTCCACGGTCCTTCTCGGATTCTAAGCGTTCTACAGCCTTCCACTTTTTATCATACCGGTCAAGCCGGGTCACCAGACGCCGAACAGCCCTTGCTCCCGATCCCCTTTGATATCAAAAAAAGCGCTGCATGAACATCCAATCTTGCGGAGATCCGGGAAATAGAACCTGATGCAGCCCTCGGGCCGGCTTCTCCGTCCGGGCGCTTTGTTTCGAGGCTCTAAGGGTCCTCTCCGAGGTCCTTGAAGAGCCTTAGCCCCGGGGAGAGAAAAAGCATTGAGCTTGGGAACAGGCGTGCCATAAAATGATATTGGATGATTCGGGGTTTAGTTTTTCCTTATTTGGGGAAGGAGGAGGAGCATGGCCGGTAGAATCCTGATCGCTTGTATCCTTTTGCTGGCAACTGCGGGTGAGCTGGAGGCAAAGGAGGTGGGTGGGGTTGACTTACCTGAGGTCTTGAGGGTGGATCCACATGAGCTGGTCCTCAATGGGGCCGGTTTGAGGAAGAAGTTTTTCATAAAGGTTTATGCAGGAGCATTGTACCTGACGGAGAAAAACTCTCAGGCCGGGGAGATCATTGACGCGGACGAGCCCATGGCCATCAGGCTCCATTTCATTTATGACGGGGTTTCCGCTGAAGACCTGGTCAAGGCGTGGAACGAGGGCTTTGACGCGGCCACCGGGGGGGATCCCGGGCCCCTGGAGGAGAGGATCAAGGCCTTCAATGCCCTTTTCGTCCAATCGGCCCAAAAAGGGGATGTCTATGACTTCATCTATATGCCGGAGCAAGGAGTGCAGGTGGTTCTCGAGGGAGAGACGGTCAAGGTCATTCCGGGACTGGACTTCAAGAAAGCCCTTTTTGCTATTTGGCTGGGAGAAAAACCTGCGGATTCCGGGCTAAAGAAGGGCATGCTGGGGGAGTAGGAATATGAGCCGGTCTTTCCCGTGTCGTGCGGCGGTGAGCCTCATGGCTGCAGCCCTTTTGTGCGTTGTCGCCGCCCGGGCGGAGGGGGCTGATGAAGGCTTCCGGGCGGCCAGGGAGGCCATGGTTGGGAAGCAGATAGCGGAACCGCCGGATCACCGGGACCCGGTGACCGACCAGCGGGTACTGGAGGCCATGCGCGAGGTCCCCAGGCATCTCTTTGTAAGGCCGGGGGATGAGGATCTTGCCTATGCTGATCGCCCGCTTCCCATCGGCTACGGACAGACCATCTCCCAGCCTTACATAGTGGCCTTGATGAGCGAGCTCTTGGAGGTCGATCCCCATCATAAGGTCCTGGAGGTGGGAACAGGATCCGGCTACCATGCGGCCGTACTCTCGCTTCTGGCTGAGAAGGTCTTCTCCGTGGAGATAGTGGAGCCCCTCGGCAAGACCGCCCGGGGGCGGCTGAGACGGCTGGGCTATGAAAACGTGCGGGTGGAGATCAAGGATGGCTATTACGGCTGGCCCCGAGAGGCGCCCTTTGACCGGATCGTAGTGACCTGTGCTGCGGGCCTGGTTCCGCCCCCTTTGATCAAGCAGCTGAGACCCGGAGGGCGGATGTGTATTCCGGTGGGCGGGCAATATGCCGTCCAGCACCTCACCCTGGTTGAGAAGTCCGAGGAGGGAGCGGTGACCATGAAAAAGGTGCTGCCGGTGCGGTTCGTTCCACTGATCAGAAAGTCGGAAAAGCCTTGAGCCCCTCCTGAGACGCCATGGACAGAGTAGTAAAAGGCGCTACAAGGCCCCGGCACGCAGTTCTCTTGGCGGCGACATCCGCTTGTGTGCTCGCCCACCAGATCCTCCTCATGAGGATCCTTTCATATTCCCTTTGGCACCACCTCGCCTCTATGGTGATCAGCATGGCCCTCCTGGGGTTCGGATCAGCCGGGTCTTTTCTTTTCCTTTTGAGGGGTCCGCTTAGCAGGGCGCAGGACGGGGCGCTGACGGTACTGGCGGCCCTGGCGGCACTGAGTTTTCCTGTGTCATTGCTAGCCTTCGAGAGCGCGGGGCTGGACCCGCTACGACTTGCCTGGGATGCGGGTGAGTGGCTCGACATGGGCGCGGCGTACCTCTCCCTTTCCCTGCCTTTTCTGTTGTCAGGGTCCGTCGTGGCCATCATCCTCAGCCGGGCGGGCGAGCGGACCCCCGGGATGTATGCCTTTGATCTCATGGGCGCCGGATGCGGAGCGCTGGGTGTAGTGCCCGTATTGTTTCTCGGCTTTCCCTGGGAGCTGGTGGTCCCCTTGGCCGGGGTGTTGCTTTTGGCCGCGGTTCCCTGCGCACTGGCCTCGAGGCGTTCCTTAGGAGCGCTTGCCTGCATTGCCCTGTCAGCCGGGCTGACCGTGTTTATTTTCCAGACAGGTGGGCTCGAGCCGAAAATCCATGAATCCAAGGGGCTTCCAGTCGCTCTGAATTACCCGGACGCACGGGTGGAAGCGGTAAGAACCGGTCCCACAGGGGTTGTCCATGCAGTGGGAAGCGATTTCATACATCACGCCCCGGGTCTCAGCCTGGCCTACGAATCTGGAAGGGGAGGCCTGCCCGAGCAGAAGGGCCTTTTTGTGGACGGGGACGGACCCTTGTCGGTAACCCGTTGGAGGGGGAAGCTGGATTCTCTTGAGTTCTTGGACTACACCCCCCAGGCCCTTCCCTACCATGTGAGGAGACCGCTGCGGGCGGCGGTTATCGGAGCGGGCGGCGGAAGCGAGGTCCTCCTGTCTGTGTTTCACCGGACTCCGGAGATCGTGGCGGTGGAGTCCAGCCTAGAGGTGGCCGAGCTCATGACCGGCCCGCTGGACGACTTCTCCGGACGGGTTTTTACCAGGGCCGGGGTCGCACTTATCAAGGATGACCCAAGGAGATTCTTCAGCGCTTTCCATGGTAAATTCGACCTGGTTCAGCTCACCCTTTCCCAGGCATTTGGAGCTGCTTCCGGGGGCGCCGGTGCGGCCAGAGAGGAATATTTATATACAACCGAGGCCTTTTGCTCTTACCTGGAGGGCCTGACCGAAAGAGGCCTGCTATCGGTGACCTGCTGGCTCAAGGCCCCTCCCCGGGACTCCCTTCGGGTGACAGCCACCGCCCTGGAGGCGCTCACCGGGCTGGGGTATTCCGCCCCTCAGAGGCATGTAGTCTTCATTCGGAGTTGGCAGACCGCCACTGTGCTGGTATCCAGGCGTCCTTTCACCCGCGCCGAGATCGCCAAGGTTAAGGAGTTCTGTAGGGAGAGGAGTTTTGATACAGCCTACTACCAAGGGATGCCCGAGGAGGAGGCGGACCGATACGACATTCAGCCCAGCCCCTGGTACTACCAGGGCGCCCGCAGCCTGGCCGAAGGGGGAGGGGAGGCCTTCTTGGAGGGGTATATATTTGATGTGAGCCCGATTTATGACGACCGACCCTACTTCTCGCATTTTTTCCGCTGGGACAGGTCCGCTGAGTTGCTCAGGCATTTCAAGTGGGAGTGGCTGCCCAGGATGGAGTCAGGTTACCTTTTTGTTCTGGCCACCCTGGTTCAGGCCTCTATCGCCGGACTGGTTCTTGTGTTTCTGCCTGTGTTTTTCTTGCGTCGGTCCGGGAGGCGTGAGGCGCAGGCGTCCCAAGGGATCGGCCCCTGTCTTCTCTACTTCGCCTGCCCTGGACTGGGGTTTATGATGTTCGAGATGGCACTCCTCCCGGAGCAGGCCTTGGTGCTTGCCGACCCGGTGTATGCGGCCTCGGCAGTAATCGGCGGCATCCTGGTATTCGCCGGGCTGGGCAGTGCGAGCATACGGGCCCTGGGAGCGGAGGGGCGCGGTTTTGTGTGGCTAGCGGCGGCAGGGCTTCTGGCCTGGGTTTTGCTGCGTGAGGCGGCGGCAGGGAATGTGGCCGGAGAGGTCCTACGATGGGGTGCGCCCGGACGTATTGTCTTTACCATGCTTACTCTTGCACCTTGTGCGTTTATTTTGGGCTGGCCCTTTCCCCTCGGCCTCCGCGCCCTGGGAAGGGTCAGACCGTCGCTGGTCCCCTGGGCCTGGGCGGTCAACGGCTGCGCCTCTGTGGCAGGGGCGGTCCTGGGCAAATGCCTGGCCATGAGCCTGGGCTTCAGAGCGGTGCTGCTGGTGGGCTGCTGCCTCTACGTCTTGGCTGCGGTCTTGTTTCGGTGGATTGAAAAGGTCCGGCCCGATTAAATGCAGTGAGGGATCGTCGGATGATTCAGAAGATAACATGGTCGAATTCACCCGGCCTTTGATTCACTTTTCATTTGGCTTCTGATAAATTGAAATATATGAACCGGAACAGCAATACTCGAGACAAAGAGCAGCTCTGGGAATCCGAGAAACCAGCCGGGGCGGCGGGATACTCCGCCTGGTTCGTGGTCCTGGCGGCGGTCTTCGTAACCTGCCTTATAACCGCCAACATAATAGCGGTAAAGCTGGTGTCCATAGGAGGGTTGGTGCTTCCGGCCGCCGTGGTGGTCTTTCCGGTGAGCTATATTGTCGGCGATGTGCTTACTGAGGTGTACGGGTACTCCCGTGCCAGGCGGGTGATCTGGTTGGGGTTTCTGTGCAATCTGGCGGCGGTGGCAGCGATCAGCCTGGGCCGGGTGCTTCCTGCCGCAGGCTATTGGGACGGACAGGAGGCATATGCCCGCATACTGGGTTATACTCCGCGCCTGCTCGCTGCTTCTTTTCTGGCCTATCTGGCCGGGGAGTTCGCCAACGCCTATGTCCTGGCCAAGCTCAAGATCCTTACCGGCGGCCGATGGCTCTGGACAAGGACCATCGGATCTACTTTGGTCGGACAGGGTCTGGACTCTCTGGTATTTATCACCGCGGCCTTTGCCGGCACCATTCCCGGGAACGCCTTGGCCGCGGCCGTGGTGGTCCAGTGGCTTGCGAAATCGGTCTACGAGGCGGCGGCGACCCCGATAACCTACTGGGTGGTGGGGGCCCTCAAGAAAAGGGAAGGGCTGGATTTTTACGACCACGGCACCAGGTTCAACCCCCTGGTGGTATAGGGCCCGGGGATAGAGGAATGGAGAGCCAGTCCGCTGAGCAGGGCATACTCCTGGAGAGCGTTCGCAGGGTGGTCAAGGAGAGGATCGCCCCCCGGGCGGTAGAGACAGACAGAAAAGGTGTGTTCGACCATGAGACGGCCGACTTGTTCTGGGACCTCGGCCTCCTCCAGATCATGCTGCCGGAAGAGTACGGCGGATGGCCGGAGTCGCCGGGACACACCCTGTGTCTATGTATAGAGGAGATAGCCAAGGCCTGCGCCTCCTCCGCCTTGATGCTCCTGATCCAGGCCGTGGGGAGCTTTCCCCTGGTGACCGCCGGGGGAGAGAGGCAGAAGAGCAAGTATCTGCCCTGGCTCTCCGAGGGGCGTACGCTGATCGGATATCTGGTGACCGAACCCGGTGCAGGGTCGGATGTGGCCGCCATAAGGACCAGGGCGGAGCGAAGGGGCGGGAAGTACGTCTTGAGCGGTCGCAAGACGTTCGCCACCAATGGAGGGGTGGCTGGACTTTATTCCGTACTCGCAAGGACCGGTAAGAAAGACAAGGCCCTCTCGTTTTTTATAGTCGAGCGGGATATGGAGGGGGTCTCCATCGGTAGGACCGAAGAAAAATGCGGATTTCGTGGCAGCAACACCACCGAGGTGATCCTGGATGAAGTGGAGGTCCCGGCCGAGAACCTCCTGGGCGGGGAAGGAGAGGGCTTCGCCATTGCCATGGCGGATTTCGACATGTCGCGGCCTGCTGTGGCGGCTCTTGCCTTGGGGATCGCTCAGGGAGCCCTGGACCTCGCCCTTGCCTACGCAAAGGAGCGGCGGACCTTTGGAAGGCGGTTGGCGGATCACCAGGGGCTTCAGTTTATGATGGCCGATGCGGCCACCAGGATAGAGGCCGGAAAGGGGCTGATGGAAAGAGCCGCGCTCGCCTTTGATAGAGGACAGAGGAATACCGGCCTGGCCTCAATGGCCAAGTGTTTTTGCAGCGACGCGGCCATGGCGATTACTACGGATATGGTGCAGATCCTCGGGGGGTATGGTTACACCCGGGAGTTCGAGGTGGAAAGGATGTTCAGGGACGCCAAGCTGACGCAGATATTCGAGGGGGCCAACCAGATACAGCGGATGATCATTTTCAGGGGGATGCTTGAGGGGGCCTTCGGATCATAAAGGCCGCCGCCACGGTCGCGGCCGCCAGAAAGGCGCCGGTCATGAAAAAGGCGTGGCTCAACCCCAGGAGATCCATTACAGCGCCTGCGCCCATGGAGCCCAGGAGCACGCCTGCGCTCATCGCCATATTGAATACACCCATGACCGAACCCTGACCATAGCGCCTGCCGCCCTCCACGGCCAGGGCGCCCAGAGTGGGCCAGACCACAGCCTCTCCCACGCCCATGGCCGCAAACAGCACGATCAACTCACCCAGGCTTCCTGCCAGGGGGACCAGGGAGACCGCACAGCTTACCAGCAGGCTGCCTGAAACCAAGAGGGCGACCTTGCTGTGATTGTCAACCATCCTCCCGAAGGGCCTCTGGAGGCCTGCGTTGATCAAGGTGCGGCTTGCCACCACAATTCCCACTTCGATCCCTGTGGCCTCCATGAAGCGGGTCATCAGGATGGGCAAAAAGGCCATGGACGGCACCAGTATCAGCATGGTAGCCATTCGGGAAAGCAGCATCCCCAGTATACGGATATCCTTGGCCATTTCCTTGAAGGCCGCTGATAAGCGCAGTGAGTCTTGGGCGGACTGTTCAGGGCCGCGGGGAGGCAGAAACAGGACCACCAGCAGGACGGCCAGGGCGCTGAAAAGGGCCATTGCGTAGAAGGCGGAGCTCATGCCCAAGGTGTCCAGAAATATGCCCCCGATGATCGGTCCTCCGCCTACGCCTGAGAACAGGGCTATATTGAGCATGCCCATGTATCGGCCCTCCTGGCCAACCGGGGCGAGGTCGCCGATGTAGGCCATGGCTATGGGGATCACCATTGCGGAGCCCACTCCATGAAAGATACGGATTATCACGAGGTGCTCCACGGTATGCGCAAATGCATAAGTGACTCCGGCCAGGGCGTATATGAGGAGCCCGGCCACCAAAAAGCGCTTCCTGCCGTAGCTGTCGGAGGCCCTGCCGACAAAGGGTTGCAGCACTCCCCTGCTGATGGAGAATCCGGCCACCATCAGGCCGAGCCCCACGCCCGTAGCCCCCAGCCGGCTGGCATAGATGGGCATCAGGGGGGCTATGATTCCTATACCCATGAGTGCTATAAAGATGGCTCCAAGAAGAGTTATCAGGATGTTTTTGGGCACGTGATCCGACCTCTATGTCGTGACTGCAGCTCCGCCTGTGGGGCGCCGTATATCGCCGACGGCTCAGGCGGCCTGTAGGCGAGGTCGATGCTAGGGTAAACCACCGCTTATAACAAGGAGGAATCTCGGGCGGGAAATGGAAAACGCACGTATTGCCAAGCTTTTTAATGAGATTGCCGACTTGCTGGAGCTCCAGGGCGGCAACGAGTTCCGCGTGCGCTCCTACAGGAGTGCTGCTCGCACCGTCGACGAACTTCCAGAGCGCTTGGAGGACCTGGTCTCCAGGGGAGAGGATCCAGCCGGGCTGCCCAACATAGGAAAGAGCACTGCAGGGAAAATACGGGAGATATTGGAGCGCGGCACCTGCCGGACGCTCGAAGATTTGCGCAAGGAGGTTCCGGCAGGGCTGACTGAGCTTCTCAGAGTGCCTCAACTGGGACCCAAGAAGGCGGCCCTCCTCTACCGCTCCTTGGGAGTGGGATCCCTGGAGGAGTTGAGGAGTGCGGCCGAGTCGGGAAGTATCAGGGATCTGCCCGGAATGGGAGTCAAGACAGAGGAGAACATCCTCCGGGGCTTGAAGACGCTGGAGTCTGCGGCCGGACGTATCCTTTACCATACCGCCGCCCAGTATGCCGCCGCGCTGGGGAGACTCTTGGAGAATACGGGGTCAGTGGTCAAATGGGAGATCGCAGGGAGCTTCCGCAGGGGCAGGGAGACAGTGGGCGACCTGGATATCCTTGTCCAGTCAAATGACAGGGAGGAAGTAGCAGACCTGGTGGAGGCACATAAGACCGTTGCCGAGGTTTCGGCCCGCGGAGACGAAAAAATGAGCTTCCGCTTGGAGAGCGGCCTTCAGGTGGATCTCCGATTTTTTGAGCCTGAATCCTTCGGCTCCGCTCTCGCTTATTTCACCGGATCCAAGGCGCACAACATAGCTCTGAGGAAGAGGGCGCAGGCCAAAGGCTGGAAGCTCAATGAATACGGCCTGTTCAAAGAAGAGCGGCGCCTGGCCGGCTCCACCGAGGAGTCGGTTTATCGGCGTCTGGGGCTTCCCTGGATTCCTCCTGAGCTCAGGGAGGACCGGGGCGAGGTGGAAGCAGCCGATGAGGACCGTCTCCCGGAGCTGATCTCACTCGATCAGGTCAGGGGGGATCTCCACTGCCACACCTCCCGCACCGACGGCAAGAACGACCTCGGGGAGATGGCGGCAGAGGCAAGGAACAAGGGTTATAGTTTTCTGGCCGTGACCGAACACTCCAAAGCGGTCTCTGTGGCAGGGGGTCTGAATGAATCCGATTTGAAGGAGCATGCCGATCACATCCGTGAGCTGGATAGTGAGACTCCTGACTTGTGGGTGATGGCCGGCATAGAGGTGGATATACTCAAGGATGGAGCCTTGGACTTGGATGAAAAGGTCTTGGAGGAGCTGGACTGGGTGGTTGCCAGTGTCCATTCCTATTTCAATATGGACAGGAGCCGGATGACCGACCGTCTTCTGGCCGCGATCAAGAGCGGTGTGGTCCACTGCCTCGGTCATCCCATGGCCAGGATGATAGGATCCCGTGACTCGGTGGATTTTGATTTGGAAAGAGTCTTTGACGCCTGCCGCGAGTGGGGTGTCTTCCTGGAGATAAACGCCCAGCCGGACAGGCTGGACCTGCCGGACATACACGTGAAGATGGCCAAGGAGGCCGGCTGCAGATTCGCTCTATCAACCGATGCGCACAGCGTGGCCGAACTCGACTTTATGCGCTACGGGGTCATGGTGGCGAGAAGAGGATGGCTTGGGCCGAAGGAGAC